>JAMPGN010000138.1 GCA_023663915.1 Eubacterium sp.
GCATCCATGCGCGATTCGGGCTTTTCGGGACATCCATGTCCCGAAATTGCTAGTTTACAGACGGAATACTAAGAAAATCTCAGTCTCCTTCACAGGATATGTGCTTATTTCGAGTTCGCGAAGCGAATCTCGCAAACGAGCGAAGCTCGTTTTGTGCAATCTGCCAGCCGAAGTTTATCGAAAGAGTTTTTGACACCCGAATTGTAACAGGAAACTGCTCTGGGTTTTCGAGTTCGCCGCAGGCGAATCTCGTAATCGAGCCTTGCTCGATTTAGTATACCACAAATAGACGGGTTATGATTGGAGTTGTCGGATAATCAACAGTAAAAGTCGGATTCACAACATCTATTTGAGATTGGCTGTATGAAAAAGTCGGATTTTCTATAAATTCCTACGAATAAGTGATAGAGAGGAGGGCGGTTTGTCCGATACAATTTAACCATGTTATATAGTTCCCCGTGATCGGGGCAAAGATGAAAGGAGAAGAAAGATATGTGTAAATTGCTGAAAAGAACAGCGGCTGTTCTGTTGGCTATGACAATGATGAGCGCAGCCCTTACCGGCTGCGGTGGCGGTTCCGCTGATTCAGGAACAGCGGGGGATGCTTCGGGGACAACGGAGACAGGAGAGACAGGAGGGAGCGGCGAAACCGCCAATGATGGTGAAATCGTAAAACTCCGTGTATGGGGATTCGGTTATACCTCAAGTTCCGATGATTGTGCTGCGGTAGCAGAGGCGGTCAACGAGATCACACGCGAGAAGATTGGCGTTGAAATTGAACTGGTACGGAATGGTGACGGCGAGAAGCTGAATCTGGCGCTTACTTCTGGCGAGCAGCTCGACCTCGTGAATTATCATACCTATTCCGGCGGACTGAGCACTCTGGTGACAAATGGTTATGCGTTGCCGTTAGATGATCTGGTTGCGGAATATGGACAGGATATGGTGCAGACGGTCGGTGAGGACAATCTGGTTCTTGGGAAGATCAATGGCGTGTTGTATTCCGTTCCAAGTTTAAGCCAGGTGACAGCGACAAGTTATGGTTTGGCAATGCGTGCGGATATCCTCGCAGAGATGGGGATTGACCCGGCAACCATTAAGACGTGGGATGATGTGCATGATGTACTGCTTCAGGTGAAGGAGGCATATCCCGATCTGTATCCGGTCGTTCCGAGCTGGGGCGGCGGCGGTCAGCAGAAGACCTTCGCGTTTGATAACCTGGGCACAGGATTCTGGGATGGGTTAGGTATCCTGGAGAATGCGCATGATAGCAGCACGACGGTAGTCAATATGTATGAGACGGATTCTTACCGTGAGTTTGTTGAGCGTATGTATCAGTGGAATCAGGAAGGGCTTCTGATGCCTGACTCGACGACAAGCAATGAGACGGATCTGATGAAATCGGTTGGTTTTTCTGATTTTGAGAACAATAGCCCTACAAAGGCATCTGAACTTACGACAAGCTGGGGTCATGAGGCGGTGGTTATTCAATTAGTTGAGCCGTTTAAGGCTTCCGGTATCGGTGGATCGTCATGGTTTATTCCTTCCGTTTGTGAACATCCGGAAAAGGCTATGCAGCTTTGGAACCTTATGTATACGGACCCGGAGATCGACAACCTTCTGGTGAATGGTGTAGAGGGTGTTCATTATGAGCGTGTGGATGATGAACATGTGAAAGCGATCGATGGAACTACCTGGGAGCCTACGCTGTATTGGGGATGGCCAAACGGCGAACTTGCAACGCTTTCTGAGGGCGCTGATCCGAATCAGTGGAATGAACTGAATGAGTTTAGTGCAGGCGCTTCCAACAGCCCGGCGTTGGGATTCCGTTTTGACAATTCTACTGTCATGAATGAAATTACTGCCTGCAACAACGTGATTGCAAAATATGATGTGGGTCTGCGCTGGGGCGAATTGAATCCCGACGAAGCGCTTCCGAAATTCAATGAAGAATTGAAGGCGGCTGGTCTTGATACGATTATTGCGGAGAAGCAGAAACAGCTTGACGAATTTCTTGCTCAGTAAGCGTGTATGGAGCGTACTGTAAAGGTGCAGTTTTCGTTGAAACTTTAGGAAAATTTACACGGCAAAAAATAACGGGTCAGGTAGATACCTGACCCGTTCTACCTAAAAGGGAAGGAGGTTTGTGCTTATGCAGAAAGCACTGAAAACAATCAAGCGTTTCTGGCCGCTTTATCTTATGCTGCTGCCTGGTACGATTTATCTTATTATTAACAATTACATTCCTATGACTGGTATTGTGGTGGCATTCAAGCAGTATAATGTGCGGGACGGTCTTTACCACAGTCCGAATATTGGGCTCAAAAACTTTGAATTTCTTTTTAAGACCAATGACGCATGGCTGATTACGAAAAATACGGTTCTTTATAACCTGGTATTTATTGTGCTGGGTGCGGTACTGTCCATTACTGTGGCGATTATTCTGAATGAAATCCGCAGCAAGATGGCGAAACAGGTATACCAGACGGTTATTTTGATTCCTTATTTGATTTCCATCGTTGTAGTCAGTTATCTGGCATTTGCATTCTTAAGCAACGGCAATGGATTCTTTAACAACACACTTCTGCCTGCATTGGGAATGGAACCGATCAACTGGTACAATGAACCGAAATACTGGCCGGTTATCCTTGTGGTTGTGAATATCTGGAAATCGATCGGATACAATTCCATTTTATACTATTCTACAATTTGTGGAATCGATGGAAGTTTATATGAGGCGGCTGCCGTGGACGGGGCGAATCGCTGGCACAGAATAGTCAATATTACGCTGCCGTGCCTGAAATCTACGATTATTATTCTGACACTGATGAATCTTGGAAATATCTTCCGTTCCGATTTTGGTCTCTTCTATCAGGTGCCGATGAACTCCGGTGCATTGATGGATGTGACAAACACGATTGATACATATGTGTACAGAGGCTTGATGCAGACAAACAATATCGGAATGTCATCGGCGGCAGGTTTATATCAGTCCGTAGTCGGCTTCATTCTGGTTCTGACTGCGAATATGGTCGTGCGTAAAGTTGACAGCGACAGTTCGCTGTTCTAGGGAGGGGAGAAGATGGTAGAAAAGAAAAAAGGTTTTCAAATATTTGCAAATATTTTTATGATTGTGCTCGTGATCTGCTGTATTGCTCCTTTTATCCTGCTGATCATGTCCTCTTTCACGGAAGAAAAGTCATTGATTGCCAATGGGTATTCTTTTTTCCCGAAGGAATTTAGCGCCTATGCGTATGAATATCTGTTATCCGGTTCGGGAGCATTGATTCGCGCCTACGGCATTTCTATTTTCGTGACGGTAGTTGGTACGATTTGCAACTTGGTTTTAACGGTGCTTTATGCTTACCCGCTTTCTAGGAGAGATTTGCCTTACCGTAATATTTTTGCATTCTTCTTGTTTTTTACGATGTTATTCAGCGGTGGTTTAGTGCCGTCGTATATTATGTGGACACGTACTTTCCACATTCAGAATACGATTTTCGCACTGCTGATCCCGAACCTTATGATGAGTGCATTTAATGTGATCATGATGAGGACTTTCTTCACGGCGAATATTCCCGATGCGATCATCGAGGCGGCGCGTATTGATGGGGCAAGCGAGTTCCGTATTCTTGCGGTTGTTGTACTTCCTATGGCGCTGCCGATCTTAGCGACGATCGGACTGATGGTGGGTCTAGGTTACTGGAATGACTGGATGAACGGTCTGTATTATCTCAACGATGATAAGTTGTACAGTGTGCAGGTTCTTTTGACGAATATCCAGCGTCAGATGGATGCCATCAAACAGACGATGGGAACCGGTGGAAATGTAACTGCTGCAGACCTGCCCTCTACGTCGATCCGTATGGCGATTGCGGTTATGGGCGTTTTGCCGATCATGATCATTTATCCTTTCCTTCAGAAGTATTTTGTGAAAGGAATTGCTATCGGTGCGGTGAAGGGATAGGCGAGTTAAAAAATTATCAAAGACAGATAATGGCGGAAGGCGAATGCGGAATAGGCTGTGCCTTTCGCCTGCTTTGTGTAAAGATGTAGCCCCGATTTGTAAATAATAAAAAGCGGGTAATTTGCAATAGAAAACAGTAATTTACAATAAAAGTGTATTGTGATGTGATAAACTCACCATAAATAAAAAGAGAGAAAGGTAAAATCCGGAGGAATTTGGTTATGAACAGAAATTACAGGAACACAGAATTAAAGCCGGAAGAGCGTGCAGAATTACTTCTTGCGGAAATGAGCTTAGAAGAGAAGATGTCACAGGTCAACACCCTGTTTCCATTTAATGACTTTTATCAGGATTTTGATTTTATTTCCAGTCAGACTCCTTACGGGATTGGTGAAGTTAGTACGTTGGAGATGCGTAGGATCGAGACATTGGAAGAGGCGGCGCAGTGGCAGAGGAAAGTGCAGAAGATCGTGATGGATAATAGTCCGCATCACATTCCGGCGATTTTTCATATGGAAGGGCTGTGCGGAGCGTTTATACAGGATACTACCAGTTTTCCGGCAGGGATTGGGCGGGGTTCTGGTTTCGATCCGGAACTGGAGGAAAAGATTGCGGAGATCGTGAGCAGACAGGAAGCTGCCTGCGGTATCACCCATGTGCTAGCTCCGGTGCTTGATATTTCTAGGGATTCCCGTATGGGACGGCAGGGCGAGACTTACGGAGAAGATCCGACACTCGCATCGGCAATGGGCGCCGCCTATACGCGTGGAATCCAGAAGGCGGAGACGGCAGGCAGGAAGACGGAGAGCGTGGCGAAACATTTCCTTGCTTTTCATAATTCACAGGGTGGAATCCATGGGACTCACTCGGACACGCCGGCGCGTCTTTTGCAGGAAGTATACGGCAAACCATTTCAGGCGGCAATCGCCAAGTCAAGGTTAAAAGGAGTCATGCCCTGCTATTGCTCCATCAATGGTGAGCCGCTCTCTGCGTCCCACGGGTTGTTGACCGGACTTTTGCGGGAAGACATGGGATTCGACGGATTGTGCGTCAGTGATTACGGCGCGATAGGTGGTGTGCACAATGTCCAGCATGTAGGGGAGACGAACGGAGAAGCGGGACTTCTGTGCATGGAAGCTGGGATGGATATCGAGATGCCGGGCACGATAGGTTATGGCGACGAACTGAAAGAGATGTTTGAGAGCGGCAGGGCGGATCTTGCGATTCTTGACCGGGCAGTGCTCCGTGTTCTTACGGCGAAGTTCCGCATGGGTCTATTCGAGAATCCGTATGCCCTTGAGGGAGAGGAATTGAGAGAAACAGTATGCCGCAGAGAGAATCGGGAGATATCTTTGCAGTCAGCGAGGGAATCTCTGGTCCTTCTGAAAAACGAGGGTGCGCTTCCAATCCGACAGGGAATCAAGAAGATTGCCCTCATCGGTCCTCACGCGGACTGCGCTAGGAAGTTTTTCGGCGGCTATACCCATCTGTGCATGATGGAATCCACTTACGCGATCGCCAATTCCATTGCCGGGGTGAGCGGCAGCGAGAATATAGAAGACAAAGAAATCGTTACGATTCCCGGAACCCATATCCAGTCGGATGAGACGGAAGAGTTTGACGCGATCCTGCGCAGGCAGAAACCGGAGTGTAAGAGTCTGTTGGAAGAACTGAGAAACCGGATGCCGGAAGCAGAGATCGTCTACGCATATGGTTATCCCATTGCAGGCGCGGACGAATCGCATTTTGAGGAGGCGTTGCAGGCGGTAAAAGAGGCGGATGTGGCCATCTTAACGCTCGGCGGGAAACATGGAACCTGCTCGATGGCTTCCATGGGAGAGGGAGTGGATGCGTCGAATATCAATCTTCCACCTTGTCAGGACGCTTTTCTTAGAGAAGCGGCGAAGTTAGGGAAACCGTTAATTGGGGTACATTTTGACGGAAGACCGATTTCCAGTGATGCGGCGGATGAATGTCTGAATGCGATACTGGAAGCGTGGAGTCCGGCGGAGACCGGGGCGGAGGCGGTTGTCGCTGCCTTGTTGGGAGAATATAACCCCGGTGGGAAACTTCCGATATCTGTTGCTTACCATGCGGGGCAGATTCCGATTTATTACAATCATCCCAACGGTTCCGCATGGCACCAAGGGGAGAGTATCGGGTTTGTCAATTATGTGGATCTTCCGCATACGCCGCGCTATTGTTTCGGGCATGGGTTGTCCTATACAGATTTTGTCTATTCGGATTTGAAGATTTCGGAAAGCGAGATCGAACCCCATGGAAAACTGCGGATCGAGGTGGTGATTGCGAACGTCGGGGAGCGCGAAGGCGACGAGGTAGTCCAGCTTTATCTGCGGGACCGGTTCGCGAGCATGACAAGACCCGTCAAGGAGCTGGCGGGCTTTCAGAGAATTTCCTTAAAACCGGGTGAGAGGAAGAAAGTCGTTTTCGAGGTATCCGCCAGTCAGATGGCATTTCTTGACAAGGATATGCGCTGGCGGATTGAGAAGGGTGTGATTGATGTGGAGATCGGAAGTTCTTCTGAGGATATTCGTTTGACGGGAGAGTACCAGATAAAAGAGACCGACTGGGTCTTAGGCAGGGATAGGGTGTTTTATGCGAACACTTCTTGCGAAATAATGTAAATCTGATTGATGCAAAGATAAAATCGTTATGATAACAATTATAAACCGATAGCAATAATGGTTAAAATAACGGGTCAAATCAATGGTTTACATAATATTTGTTTTTGATACATGATATCATTACATAATGCTAATCCATACTGTGAAATATGGTATGCAGGGAGGAATAGAGATGCAGATAAATGAAATTGCAGGCAGACTCGTGGAGGAGTCGGTCGTATTACTTAAAAATACCGACCACACACTTCCGTTTTCCAAAGGACAGCGAGCTGCCTTTTTCGGGAGAAGCCAGATAGACACGATCTATTCGGGGAATGGCTCAGGTGCAGCGCATGGGGCAAAGGCGAAGAAGATTCTCGAAGAATGCGAGAATAGGGGAATCTGCGCGGAACCGGAATTGAAGTCATACTACCAGAAGATGCTCGATGAGGAGGCACAAGACGCAAAGGATGACTTCGACTGGTCACAGATCGGGGAAGTGGTAAACAGCGGGATCATGTATGAGATTTTCGGAAAATACCATGCTCCGGCAGAAGAGTACGGGATAACGGAGGAACAACTTGCCTGCGCGCGCAGTTTCACGGATACGGCAGTGCTTGTCATTGGGAGAAATTCGGGCGGGGAAGAGTGCGACCGCCATTTAAATGAGGACTACTATCTGACCGAGTCGGAAAAGAGGCTGACCAACCAGGTATGCGGCAGATTTCCAAGAGTCGTTCTTATCTTAAACATAAACGGGCTGATTGATTTGTCGTGGACGGAGAGTTACGAGAGCATTAAGAGTATTCTTTTCGTCGGGATTCCGGGTGAGGAAGGGGCTGGTTCGCTTGCGAAGATTCTTACCGGAGAAGTGAACCCTTCCGGGAAACTGGCTGTGAGTATCGCAAGACACTATGAGGACTATCCTTCGGCAGGGCATTTCTCATGGAATAAGGACGATCCGGAAGAACTGCTGACTTATGAAAGTTACGGTTTGGATGCAGAGGCAAACGGAAGCAGCGGATATGCTAAGAGTCCGGTCACGGTGTATTGGGAAAGCATTTACGCTGGATATCGTTATTTTGATACATTTGGCAAAGAGCCGATGTTCCCGTTTGGATATGGCTTATCCTATTCTGAATTTGAGATAAGCCCGATGGATGGAAGTAAAGAGGAAGATAGGTTTCGATTAGAAGTATCGGTCAGAAATATCGGGCATATGCCGGGCAAAGAGACGGTACAGTTGTATCTACACGCGGAAAATACGGCGTTGCCTCAGGTAAGACAGGAACTAAAAGGGTTTGAGAAGACGAAACTGCTTGCCCCGCAGGAAGAGGAGAAGATTGTTTTGTCTGTGCCTTTCCGGGAGTTTGCACATTATGACGAGGGGAAGGCGGCATACGTGATCGAAAAGGGAGTCTATGAACTGTATCTTGGTAACGGTTCAAGGAATACGGAGCTTATCGCACACATAAAAATAACAGATGATATTTTAATAGAACAGTGTCAGAAATGCCTTGGGATTCGTCCGTGCAATGCCGGGAAGATTGATTTCTTATCTGTGGAAGGAAGCCTGGCGGAAAATATAGAGAATGACACAGAGGAAAGCACGGCAGGAAGTACAGAGAATGGAATTATTTTAAATAAACAGGATATCACACAGTCTGCACCGGATTATTATAATCATACTCTGAAATCTGGGAACGCCAAAGTAAATCACCTATCCATAGAGCAGCTTGCCGCCCTGTGCGTGGGCTATGGACCGGGCACACCTTTTTCCGTATTCGGGGATGGGAGCGATCCGGAGACGATTTTTGACAAGGACGGGAAGCCGGTGACGACCAACAGCCATCCGGCGGGGTTCAACGGCTACGTTTCTCCGGCAATCTTACAAGAAGATATCCATTCGGTATTTTATAAGGATGGTCCCGCCGGTATCGGAGAGACGGCATGGCCTACGGAAATGCTGATTGCCTGCGCATTTAATAAGGAATTATGGTATCAGTTCGGCAATGCGGTAGGAGCGGAGTGTGAGCGGCAGCAGGTGGATGTCTGGCTTGCTCCGGCGGTGAACTTGCACAGAAATCCCATGGGCGGAAGAAATTTCGAGTATTTTTCGGAAGATCCTTATTTGACGGGGATCTGTGCCTGTGAAGTTGCGAAAGGAGTACAGGAGAATCATCCGGTGCTGGTCTGCCCGAAACATTTTGCGGTAAATGAGCAGGAAACCTACCGACGCGGAAGTGCAAAGAAAAACTACGATGCTGTAGATTCCATTATACAGGAAAGAGCGGTCAGGGAAATTTATCTGAAACCGTTTGAAATGCTGGTAAAAAATGCGAATATTGCCTGCATCATGACTTCCTTTAATAAAATAAACGGGGTTTTTGCAGGAGGAAACAGCGATCTCTGTACGCAGATTCTGCGGGGCGAGTGGGGATTTGAAGGCGTGGTTGTCACGGACTGGGGCGATATGGATGTGGCGGTGGACGGCGCGGACGCAGTCGCGGCGGGCAATGATGTTGTAATGCCGGGAGGTCCGCCGGTGATTGCACAGATCTTAAAAGGACTTGCAGAAGGAAGAGTGACAAGAAACGATATGGAGAAGGCAGTAGGGAATCTGCTGAAAATGTCGGAGAGAATACAGAGGAAGATTTAGGGCGGCTATTTGGTGAGACCGAAGAGTATGCCGCTTATAAAGCCAGAACCTGGCATAATAAATTATTTTAAATAACAGGGGGTATGTTTTCGTGAGTAAATTATATCATTTTTCAGAGGATGGGAATACCTGTGTGATAACCAATCCCAGAACACCGCGTTATTGGTACAATTATCTGTGGAATGAAAACGGGTATTGTGCCCAGATTGCGCAGACGGGACAGGGACGCAGTTACTACATCGATGAAAAGGCAAACATGTGCCGTATCAATCAGGGAGATGGGCGGTTTGTCTATCTTCGTGACGAGGAGAGCGGGGCATTCTGGAATATCGGGCAGGGACCGTCTGACCAGCCGGTGGACAGCTATGAGTGTAGGCACAGCATATGGGATTCGGTGATTGTGACCGGTAAGGACAAGATCCGCGCGGAATGGCAGATTTTCGTTCCGCAGGACGCTTTTCATGAGATGTGGAAGCTGACTGTATGTAACGAGGATACCAGACAGCGGACGATCAGCCTCTTTGCAGCCGTTTCCTTTGAACTGGAGGGATTTTCCTATCCACGCTATTATGAAATGTACCGCTGTCTTGAGACGGAGTTTGATGAGCGGATGAATGGGGTGTTCTGTGGGTCTTGCCATCCTTTTGCTCCGCATAAGAGATACAACGGCTTTCTGGCATCTTCGGAAAAGGTGGCGGCTTACGATGGCGATTTGACAATGTTCTGTGGTCCCACCCAGACGCAGACAAGGCTCGATACTTCCCCGGTGGCTCTGTTTGTCCGTCCGGAGATTGTGGCGGAAGGAAAGGACTGCACAGGGTCGGAAGCGGCGCTTTTTATTCCGGGCGGCGTGCTGCAGCATAAACTTACGTTAGAAGCGGGTGAGGAAAAAGAAATTTACATGGTTTTTGGAGTCTGCGAATCGAGGGAGGAGGCAGCAGAGGTTGTAAACAGATATGTCGGCAAAGACGCTTTTCAGAAAGAATATCAGCGGACGAAAGATGCGGTCCTGGAAAAATACAATGCGCTTTCGCTGCGCATACCGGATGAAAAGCTGGGCGTACAGCTCAATTCATGGATTAAGAAACAGGTAGATTTCTGCATTGTCGGGAAAAAGGGTGTGCGGGACAACCTTCAGATTGCGGTCGCCCTGCTAAATTACAGACCAGAAAAGGCGAAAGAGGAGATATTGGAATGCCTGCGTCATCAATTCAAAGACGGGCATACCGTGCTGACCTGGTATCCTTACGACGATACGCGCTACTCGGACCAGCCGTTCTGGATTATATGGGCGGTCTGTGCCTTGATTAAGGAGACGGGGGATTTCGCCATACTAGAACAGCGTCTTGCGTGGCAGGACGGAGGAGAAGGCACGGTACTCGAACACATCAAGGCGGCTGCGGCGTGCCTGCTTGCCGACAAGGGGCGCAATGGTTTGATCAAGATTCGCTTTGCGGACTGGAATGATGCTCTGAATATCACGACAGATGCGGAAGCGGAATCCGTCATGCTTTCTCATCAGACCTGTCTGGGCTTCCTCGAATTATCCCGGTTGATGGAAGAGGCGGGAGACACAGAGTATGCCGCATACATCAAGGAGCAGTATGAAATTCTGAAAGCCGCCATCAACGAACATGCGTGGGATGGGGACTGGTATGTCCGTGCGCTGACAGGGGACGGCAGCATTGGAAGTAAGGACAGTGAGGGAAGCCGGATTTATCTGAATGCGCAGACGTGGGGAATCCTCGGAGAAGTCGTACCGGAAGACCGGTTGAAACAAGTGGAGGCGGCGATTGACAGCATGGAGCAGGATTTCGGGTTCCCGTTAAACCTGCCACCCTATGAACATTACCTTCCGGAGACCGGAAGAATGTCCGGTATGCTGCCCGGACTATTTGAGAATGGCGGTGTGTACTGTCATGCTTCCGCTTTTAAGCTGCTTGCGGACTGCAAACTCGGACGGGCGAAGGAAGCGATCCGGACACTGAAAAAGATTATGCCGGACAGTGACCAGAACCCCTCACAGCGGTCGGGGGCAGAGCCGTATGTTTTCACAAATTGTTATGCCACACATCCGAAATATTATGGGAAATCTTACCAGTCATGGACGACAGGCACGTCGGCGTGGTCCCTGCGCTGCATGGTGGAAGGGATTCTTGGCGTGAAGCGGGATTATGCGGGACTGAAAATCGAGCCCTGTATGCCAGCAGAGTGGGATTCGGCAGAGGTTACGCGGCAGTTTCGCGGGGCAAGTTACCATATCGTGATCTGTAATCCGGAGCAGAAAGGAGAAGGCGTGCCTTCGATTACGGTGGATCACAAGCAAATTGACGGAAAATTGATTCCGGATTATCGTGACGGGGAGATGCATGAAGTGCGGGTAGTTTTATTATGATATAGGGTTTGGGTGTCAAAAGCTCTTTCGATAAACTTTGGCTGGCAGATTGTACAAAAAGTTCACGCAGTTGTCTTGTGAAGGAGATTGAGATTTTCTTAGTATTCCGTCTGTGAAATAGCAATTTCGGGACATGGATGTCC
>JAMPGN010000139.1 GCA_023663915.1 Eubacterium sp.
CATGGCTTCTATCCAGACAGCAGAAGATCAGTCCGGTAACTGGGCGATCACTAATATGCCTAGTTTAGTAGGTGTATCAAATGCAACGAACTACTCCAACAACGGTGGTTCTTCATGGGCAGTTACAACAAATTGTCAGAATCAGGAATTAGCGGCTGATTTCCTTGCAAGCACATTTGCAGGCAGCACAGAGCTGTATGACAATATTCTTCCGAGCGGCGCTCTGGCAACATGGGCTCCGGCTGGTGATTCCGAAGCATACGGCGAGCCGAGTGAGTTCTTCGGCGGCGATGCAGTATCCGCTAAGATCGTTGAGTACTCTACAAAGGTACCGTCCAACATCACAGGCGTTTACTACTATGAGGCACGTAATGCGGTAGCAACTGCAATCACAAACTACATCAACGGCGCAGATATCGACGCAGAGATGCAGACAGCAGCCGATACTGTAAACTTCAATATGGGACAGTAAGCATTAAGCCATGCAGCGGCATGATAAAGCAGGCAGGAGAAAGCTTGCTTTCGGATGACTGATTTGTCATGCTGCTATAGGGCGCAAGCCCGACATGAGCAAAAAGAAGTCGCACAGCGACGTTTTTGCGAATGGGCATGGCATTGTGCCCAGCAGTACAGATAAGATATAGGGGAATGGTTTACCAAGCTGTTCCCCTTTTTTCTCCAAAGGCGGAAGAAGGAGGGAGTTTCTTGAGTAAGCCATCAAAAAAAATGACACTTAGCAGAAAACATAATCTGACGGGGTGGGCGTTTCTGACACCCGGCGTAGTTTTGATTGTTATTATGAGTTTTGTACCGATGATAAGAGCGCTGCTCTTATCTTTCCAGACAGGCGTTGGTGCGAATATGAAACCGTGCGGTATCATGAACTATACGCGAATGTTTAAAGATACCGTGTTTATTCAATCCATCAAAAATACCTTTTTATATTTGCTGATCCAAGTGCCGGTCATGTTGATATTTGCCTTGATCCTGGCTTCGATTCTGAATAATAAAGATTTGAAGTTTAAAGGACTTTTCCGCACGATGATCTTCCTGCCGTGTGCGACTTCACTCGTGGCGTATGCAATTATCTTCCGATCCTTATTTGCCAATAACGGACTTATTAATTTTGTGTTGGTCAACCTTGGCATACTCGATCAGCCGTATTCTTTCCTGACGAATACGACAAGCGCACGAATTGTTATCGTCATCGCGCTTTTGTGGAGATGGACGGGATACAACATGGTATTTTACCTGTCCGGATTACAGAATATTGAGTATTCAATCTATGAGGCGGCGAAAATCGACGGCGCATCAGCAATACAGTCGTTTTTCCGAATTACCGTGCCGCTCTTGAAACCGACAATCCTATTGACGGCGATCATGTCTACGAACGGTACACTGCAGTTGTTTGATGAATCTGTCAACTTGACAAACGGCGGACCGGCGAATACATCGATCACTATGTCACATTACATATATGATATGTCATTTAAATATGTGCCGAATTTTGGGTATTCGGCAGCAATGTCCTTCTTAATTTTGATTCTGGTTGCTATTCTGGCATTCCTGCAGATGAAAGTAGGTGATAAACGTGACTAAGGTTAAAAAATTTTGTATGTATCTGTTTTTATGCATTGTGTCCTTTATCTCTGTTTTTCCGTTATATTGGATGGTATGTGCATCGACAAATAAGAGTGCGGAAGTTATATCAGGCCGTTTGATTCCGGGCACATATTTTATACAGAATCTCAAGAATCTTCTGGCGGCACAGAATATTGGAAGAGCATTGACGAATTCTTTTAAATATTCGATTATCTTAACGCTGGTATCGCTGGTGATCTGTTCGCTGGCAGGTTACGGGTTTGAGATTTATCATGATAAGGCAAAAGATACGGTTATGAGTATTATTCTCCTGGCAATGATGGTGCCTTTCGTTGCAACGATGATTCCGTTGTTTCAGATGTTCTCTAAGGCAGGCTGGTTAAATACGACAATCGGATTCATTCTTCCGACGGTTTCTACACCGTTCCTAATCATGATGTTTCGGCAGAGCGCGCGGTCGTTCCCACATGATATCATGGAAGCGGCAAGGATTGACGGACTTTCCGAAATCCGTATTTTCTTCCAGATGTTTATGCCGACGATGCGTTCCACTTATGCAGCGGCTATGACGATCACGTTTATGAACGCATGGAATAGTTATCTGTGGCCGAAGGTAATCATGACGGATACCACGAGTCAGACGATGCCGATGGTCGTTGCCAATCTGACAGAAGGTTATGTGACGGATTATGGTATGCTGATGCTTGCGGTATTGATTTGTACGCTGCCTACGGCAATCGTATTCTTCTGTCTGCAGAATGCATTTGCGGAAGGTATTACTGGGGCAGTTAAATAAAACATGAAGTTATACTAAGGCTGCAAAGGACGCAGCCTAAGTATAACTAAGTCATGTTTGGAAGAATGCCGCTGACGCGTGCATTCTTCTGGGGCTAAGAAAGGATAGGTAGTAGTCTGAAAGTATTGGTAACGGTTGTCTTCAGTTTCGACATCCTGTAAATGTGCGGTTTTGTATACCAACTCATTTATGGACGAACACCAGAAATAAAATGACTATGAGTTGGTTGTGGCGGGGCAGTTTGCGCTTGGGCGGAGCTGCCCTGTTATGGCAATAGGAGAGGAGGGGTACATGATGCAGCCTGATATTAAGTGGTTGGATGATCCGCAGGTATTCCGGGTGGGTCAGCTTTTGGCGCATAGTGATCATAAGATTTATGCAAACGTAGGGGAGATGGATAAGCGGGAAAGTTCTCTTGTTCAATCGTTGAACGGGACGTGGCAGTTTGTTTGGTCTGCGAATCCGCAGGAGCGTCCGGCGGATTTCTATAAGACGGACTATTGTGCAGAGGAATTTGGCGAGATACAGGTTCCCTGCCATATGGAGATGGCGGGGTATGATAAGATACATTACATCAATACGATGTACCCGTGGGAAGGCAAGGTATATCGCCGTCCGGCATACGCTTTAGGCAAGGATAAGGCGGAGGAAGGGGCTTTCAGTGAGGCGGAATATAATCCGGTAGGGTCTTACCGCAAGACTTTTGATTTGGAGGAAGGACTTCGTGGCAAGCGGGTCTGCATCTGTTTTGAGGGTGCGGAAGAGGCAATTTTTGTATGGCTTAACGGGGAGTTCATAGGCTATGCGGAGGACAGTTTTACACCGTCGGAATTTGACTTGACGCCTTATATCAAGGAGAAAGATAATCTGCTCGCGGTGGAAGTGTATAAAAACAGTACTGCCGCATATTTGGAAGACCAGGACTTTTTCCGGTTTTCGGGAATTTATAGAAATGTAACTTTGTATGCGAAACCGAAACTCCACGTGGACGATCTGTGGGTAAAACCGGTGCTTTGTGAGGATAACCGGACGGGAACTTTGGCGTTTCAGATGAAAGTTTCGGGAGAAGCGGATTTCTCGATGGAGAAAGCCGTAGCAGAGTATATCATGCTGGATGCCGAGGGCAGGGAGTGTATGAAAGGTGAACTGTCGGTGGCAGCGGAAATGGAATTGCCGGCACAGACGCTTGCGCAGGTAGTTCCGTGGAGCAATCGGAATCCGTATCTGTATCAGTTTATTGTTACACTGCGCGATGAGCAGGGAAATGTGCTGGAAGTAGCATCTTGTGCGGTTGGCTTCCGTCGTATTGAGATGAAGGATAAGGTTATTCTTTTGAATGGAAAGAGGCTGGTTATCAATGGCGTGAACCGTCATGAATGGAGTGCCGAGGGCGGAAGATGCGTTGGTGTGAAGGACATGGAGTGGGATATTGAATGTTTTAAGCGCAACAATATCAATGCCGTGCGTACATGCCACTATCCGGACCAGCTTATATGGTATGACTTGTGTGATAGGAATGGCATCTATATGATGTCGGAGACGAACCTGGAGAGTCATGGATCGTGGCAGAAAGATACGATTGAACCATCATGGAACGTACCGGGAAGCCTGCCGGAGTGGAAAGAGGTGGTCGTGGATCGGGCAAGGAGCAATTTTGAGACTTTCAAGAATCACCCTTCGATTCTGTTCTGGTCGCTCGGTAATGAGTCTTATGCGGGCGATAATATTGAGGCAATGCAGAGCTTTTTGAAAGAAAAGGATGACAGCAGGCTGGTTCACTATGAAGGCGTGTTCCACAATCGGGCATATGAAGATACGATATCCGATGTGGAGAGCCGTATGTATGCGACGCCGGATGAGATTGTGGAGTATCTGGAAAATGAGCCGAAGAAGCCCTTTATCCTGTGTGAATATATGCATGATATGGGTAATTCTCTGGGTGGGATGAAGTCGTATATCGATCTGTTAGACCGTTTCGAGATGTATCAGGGTGGATTTATATGGGATTATATGGATCAGGCTGTCTATGCGGTGGATAAAGTGACAGGCAATAAAGTGTTGCGCTACGGCGGTGATTTTGACGACAGACCGAGTAACTATGAGTTTTCCGGTAATGGCATCGTGTTTGCGGACAGGACAGAGAAGCCGGCTATGCAGGAGGTGAAATACTATTATGGATTGCACGAATAAATTGCAGGTGATCGTGGGTGATATCACGGTCGGTATGCGCGGCGAGGGTTTTTCCTATATTTTTTCCGGTGCAAGAGCAGGTATGGAATCACTTGTGCGGGATGGTAAAGAGTGGCTGTACAGGACGCCGGTGCCTACTTTTTGGCGTGCGCTCACGGATAATGACAGGGGATGCGGGTTTGCCTTAAAGAGCGGTATGTGGCTTGCGGCGGATAACTTTATTAAGTGCGTTGGAATCACGGTTTCGATCGATGACGCGCCTGTCGTTGTCCCGATGGCTCCGGCAAATAATGTTTACGGGGGAGCAGTAAATGCGGACAAGGCAGTGGTTACTTATGTATACGAGACGATCACTGAGCCGCAGACACAGGTTACAGTGGGGTATGAAGTGTTCGCAGGCGGCGACATACATGTGAAAGTGCATTATGCGGGCAAAAAAGGACTGCCGGAACTTCCGGTGTTCGGTATGCGGTTCGTGATGCCTACGTGTGCGGACAGATATCGCTATGAAGGACTGTCGGGCGAGACATATCCCGACCGGATGGCTGGTGGGGTTTCCGGTATCTATGAGATTGAAGGATTACCCGTGACGCCTTATCTTGTGCCGCAGGATTGTAATGTGCATATGCAGACGAAATGGGTGGAAGTGTATCGAAGCGCAGTGCTTGACAATTCCTGTAAAGAAGAAAAAGAGAGCGGAATTTGTTTTAGGGCGGAAGATGGGAAAGACATTGCTTTTGCATGTATTCCGTATACGGCAACGGAGTTGGAGAATGCTACACATCATGAGGAGTTACCGCCCGCAAGAAGGACAGTGTTGACTGTGCTTGGTGCGGTGAGAGGAGTAGGAGGCATCAATAGCTGGGGCGCGGAGGTGGAACCGCCTTATCATATCAGTGCGGAGGAAGATATCGAGTATGGCTTCTGGATTGGCGGTGTGAAGGCGTAGGGGTAGTTTGAAATTTGAATAGAATATGGACGGGACGGCATAGCCTGCGGGTTATGCCGTTTTTCTGAGGAATTGTGAGGGGATTGCTTTTTTGTGATATAATAAGTCTAACGAATTTGCTTTTACGTGATTAAATAATAGAAATTAATTTGCTTTTTGGTGATTAAAAGATGAATTTAAATTTGCTTTTTCGTGACAAAACACTGTATACAAACTTGCTTTTTCGTGATAAGATTTGCTTGTAAAGAGAAAATACATACTTTTCTGCAGGCAGCACACTATAATAAATGTGGGGAAAATGTATTATGGAGATTTAGGAGATTATGGAAATGCTGAGAAGAAAGATTTATGATGAGCTTTTAGAATGGAAAAGAAACAGTAATGGTCAGACGGCGTTATTGATCGACGGGGCAAGGCGTGTCGGCAAGAGTTATATTGTGAAGTCATTTGCACAGAATGAATACAAGAGTCATATTATGATTGATTTTGGTAATGCGCCTGAGGACATCCTTGAGCTGTTTGTTCATGAAAGCGCCGATCTCGACCTGTTTTTTGCTAAAATGTCGGCTTTTTATTCCACAGCATTATATCGGCGGGAGTCGCTCATTGTTTTTGATGAAGTGCAGCAGTTTCCACGGGCGAGACAGCTTATCAAGTATTTTGTTGCGGATGGACGTTATGATTTTATAGAGACGGGCTCATTGATCCGTCTGAAAAAGAACACGGAAGACATTATTATACCGTCGGAGGAAGAACACAAAGAAATGTTTCCGTTGGATTTTGAGGAGTTTCTGTGGGCGATGGGAGACGAGACTACCGTTCCTCTAATGAGGCATTGTTTTGAGACAAAAACACCGCTCGGTCAAGCACTCCACCGTAAGATCATGAATGATTTTCGTCAATATGTCCTTGTAGGAGGAATGCCGCAGTCAGTTCTTGCTTATCAGGACGGAAAGAATTTCGCGGCTTCCGATGAGGCAAAGCGAAGGATTCTTAAGTTATATCGTGATGACGTGTCTAAGTTTGCCGATGGATATGAGGAGAAAGTATACGCTGTATTTGACGGCATTCCCGGACAGTTGTCCAAGAAGGAAAAGAAATATATGCTCTCCTCAATCGATAGGAATGCCCGTTTCCGCGCTTATGAGGATTCTTTTATATGGTTGAATGAGGCGATGGTGGTCAATGCATGTTTCAATAGTACTGACCCGAATGTGGGACTCGCGCTCAGCGCGGATTATTCTACACAGAAATGTTATATGGCGGATACCGGACTTCTTGTCACACATACTTTTATGGATTCGGCGTTTACGAATAATGAGCTGTATAAGGCGGTTTTGTTTGACAGGCTGGATATCAATGAGGGCATGATCATGGAAAATATCGTGGCACAGATACTTAGGCAGAATGGACATAAACTCTATTTTTATTCCCGTAATGATAACAGGCATCGCGAAAATCATATGGAGATTGACTTTTTAATTGCTGAGGGGAAAAAGATTTCACCGATTGAGGTGAAATCTTCCAATTATCGTTCCCATGCCTCGCTCGATAAATTTAAGAAGAAATTTTCAACGAAAATAGGAACGCCCTATATTCTTTATCCGAAGGATGTCATGGAGAAGGATGGGATATGGCATCTGCCGTTGTATATGGCGATGTTCCTTTAGAATGGGGAGCATCTTTGATTTCCAGCCAGTTGATTGGAAATTAGGATTCCCCATCGGATAGACTTTAAAACAAATAAATGCTATAATACCGTTGGCTGAAAGATTAGAAAACACAGGAAAACAGGAGCAAAAATATATGAGTTCATCGATAGCGATCATTACAGCGAGAGGCGGCAGTAAACGCATTCCGCGTAAGAACATCAAAGAATTTTGTGGAAAACCGATCATAGTATATTCGATCGAGGCGGCGCTTGAGTCCGATATTTTTGATGAAGTGATGGTGTCCACAGACGATGAGGAAATTGCGGAAGTAGCGCGGATGGCGGGTGCTAAGGTGCCCTTTATGCGCAGTGAGGCGGGTGCGGGAGATTATGCGTCTACCGACGATGTAATCATGGAAGTGCTGGAAAACTATCAGAAACTAGGCAAAGCGTTCACAACGTTCTGCTGTATATATCCCACAGCCCCTTTTGTGACGGCGGAGAAACTGCGAAAGGCGATGGAAATGTTGAAACAGGCGGATTCGGTTATGCCGGTGGTGCCCTTCTCCTTTCCACCGCAACGCTGCATGGTGCTGAATGAAAACGGTGAACTGCGTATGAAATGGCAGCAGTACGCCACGGCACGCTCGCAGGATTTGGAGCCTTACTATCATGATTGCGGGCAGTTTTATTGCTGTAAGACAGATCTTTTTCTGGAATATAAGACGACAGACCTGCCGCATATGGCGCCGATGATTATGAGCGAACTGGAAGTGCAGGATATTGACAATCCCGATGATTGGGAGATCGCGGAGCTGAAGTACCGGAAGATGATCGGGAAATGACCGGGTACAGATGCAGAAATGTTGATATCGATCAGGTATAGGCATGACGCAGGGAGGGATGGTAAGAGTGAAAGAATTTGACAAATCTTTCACAAACTGTCTGTGACTTGGAAAGGAATGATATAAATTATGAAAAAAGAATTTCGGATTGGTAAAAAGATGGTGGGTGAAGGTCATCCCTGTTTCTGCGTTGCGGAGATGTCGGCGAATCATTTAAAGGATTACGGCAGGGCGGTGGAGATCATTCATGCGGCAAAAGAGGCAGGAGCGGATGCTGTCAAATTGCAGACTTACACGGCGGACGGTCTTTCGGTGGACAGTGACAAGGATTATTTCGTGAATCATGGCGGACTGTGGGACGGGATGACAGAGTATGAATTGTACGAGGCAGCTTCGACTCCGTGGGAATGGCAGCCAAAGTTAAAAGAAATTGCCGAGGGGCTTGGGATGGAATGCTTTTCTTCTCCTTTTGACTTGAAAGCCGTAGATTTCATGGATGAATGTGGCATGCCAGCGTATAAGATTGCGTCCTACGAGATCAACGACATTCCGCTGATCCGCAAGGCGGCGGGAATGCATAGACCGATTATACTTGCCACCGGGGTGGCGTATGCCGAGGATATCGAGCATGCGCTTCGGGTTTGCAGGGAGGAGGGTAATGAGGAAGTAATGATCCTAAAATGCGTCTCGGCTTATCCTACACCCTATGAGGAAGTCAATCTGAGCATGATTCCGACCTTAGCGGAAATGTATGATTGTCTGGTGGGATTGTCTGATCATTCCATGGGAAGCGTTGTTCCGGTAGGGGCGGCGATGCTCGGAATCAAAATGGTGGAGAAACATCTGACGCTGCGGCGGTCGGATGGCGGACCGGACGGCGCTTTTTCCATGGAGCCGGAGGAGTTTAAAGAGATGGTTGACAATATCCGTATTCTTGAGAAGGCAAAGGGCGTGTCGGAGTATGGGCTGACGGAGAAGCAGAAGAAAGAGCACAACGGTTCGCGCTCGCTTTTTGTGGTCAAAGATATCAAGGCGGGGGAGCGGCTGACGCCGGACAATGTGCGTTCCATCCGTCCGCATAACGGGCTTCACACGATGTATTATGAGGAAGTCCTGGGAAAGACAGCAGTGTGCGATATCGAGATGGGAACACCGCTTGCGTGGGAGTTGATAGAGTAGGAAGTTATTTTCTAAAAATAATCGCGAAGCGATTTTCTTATGCTATAGGAAATTGCCCGATGATACAAGATAATTGCGAAGCAATTTTCTAAAGATAATCGCGGAGCGATTTTCTTATGGTCAACTCGCTATATTTTAACATAACGACTCCATCTTCGTAGCTGCCAATGTTTCTTGTGTTTGTCTCTCCGGAGATATTCTTAGCGATCATTTGAGGGAAATTTATGCCGCAGTTGTAGGCGTGGGGATAGCCGCCGCCGAAGCGTGGATTGATTTCGGAAATATAATAGTTCCCGTCGATGCAAAAGATATCCATATCGATCGGGCCGGCTAGGTTCAGCGGTCCGATTGTCTGCTCAATCAGTTCAAAGAGTTTCCCATCATGATAGGAGACCGATTTCTCGGTTTCGCCCGCCCGCATACGCAGTTTCTTTTTCACAAAAATGGAGACAGGCTTCTTCGTCAGCAGATCTACATAGATATCCGCACCAAATTCCTCACCGTCGGCGTAATTTTGAATGAGGTAAGAATCTTCCTGCTCATCCTGGCATTTGCAGAGCGCTTCCAGCAAACCGAAATGAGTCACTTTCTGAATGCCGATACTGCCGCAGCCGTGGGTGGGCTTGATAAAGACAGGGAGTTTCATATGTCCTGCTTCTGCTTCCTGTACAAATGCCTCGAAGCTGTTGCAGCTTGTGATGGCGGGCAGGTCATGTTGTTTTAGATATTGATAAAAGGCGTACTTGTCACGGCATAGATTGACAGAATCTTGTGCGGATACGACAGGGATGACGCCCACATCTTCAAATATTTTTCGATGGGATGCAATCAGAAACAGTTCGTCTTCCTGCAAAGGCAGCACGGCGTGTACGGATTCTTTGCGGCAGATATCGAGAATCATGTCGAGATAGCCGGGGTCTGTCATGCGGGGCACGATGTAGTGCGCATCTGCCTCATACAACGCGGGGGCGTAAATGCTGCAATCCGTGCCGATTACTTTACCGAATCCATTTCCTTTTTCTTTGAAATAGCGTACCAGAAGATTTCTGGTGCCGCAGCTTAGTATTAAAATATTGAGGGAACTGTCCATAATGTATAGCCTTTCTGTCTTGGGATTTTGCTAATCCGGCTTACTGCCCTGCACATATTCGGTGGGAGTCCATTTGCGGCGCACCAGACGCATATGATCGCTGTTTCGCACATATACAGCAGGAAAATATTGAATAAAAAGCGGGTTTAAACTCATCGTGTATCCGCCGACATTTTCGTAGATAATACGGTCGCCGGGTATCAGCTCCGGCTGGTTTGTATAAGTAAAAAGCCGGTCAACTTCCATGCAGGTGAAGCCGCTGATGATCTGCTTGTCCATGATGGGACGAGCGTTAAATCCGTCGTGGTCTGCCTGCGCTGCGAGGAGCGGATTGCGAAAAGTATCCGAATCTGTTTCAATCAGTTCCACATGGAAAAGATGCGACGATTTAATCATTGTCGGGTCAATGTTGAAACGGCTTCCGTCCGTCATGACATAGCGGGTGCCTTTGATGTCGCGGGTGTCAAAAACCTGTGTCACAAAGGTGGTGCATTTGGAGATCAAGGAAATACCCGGTTCGACGATTAACTTGGTGCGTTCTGGCGTAAAACATCTGCGAAGTTCCTCGGCAACTGCCGGAAAATAGTCAGGGTATTCCGGTCTGCCTTCCATGCCGCCGCAATAACCGCCGCCCAAATCAATATAGTCGAGATCCAAATCAAATTCTGTTTTTAACTGACACGCCATCCGTGCGATAGAGCGGAAAATATTCACACTGCGCGACTTACTGCTGGAATGCAGATGCAGCCCTGCGATGGACACGTTGGGGATAGTGCGCAGAAGATCAAGAGCCGCCGCCAGTCTGCCCGTCTCATAGCAGAAGCCGAAACGCCCGCTGACTTCGCCCATGGTTGTTTCGCCGGGGCACATCTGTTCCAGATTAAAATTGGCACGGATGCCTATCCGGAAGGTTCGATCGGGATACTTGCCGGCGATATCGGTCAGCCAGTTGATTTCCTGCATGGAGTCAAGGTTTACGATTCCGCCTGCGAGAAGTACATCAAGAAAAGAACGGAATCCTTTGTAGGGACCGTTGTAGACGATCTCGCTGTCATGATAGCCCAGATATTTTGCAAGGCTGTATTCGTCCTCGGACACGATTTCGGCGTAAGCGCCTCTTTTTTTTACATAAGAGACAAGCCATGGCAGGGAGTTGGTCTTAAAGGAATAGCCGACCAGATAATTGTTCCAGTTAGACGACAATGACTCAATCAGCATGTCATAGTAGCGGGTCAATATCGGTTCGTCTATGACGAAATATGGGGTCTGCAACTGCTCTGTTTTCGATGCCATGGAAGTTTCCCTTTCTGATACCAGTGTGATTTCAAACATCGTAACATGAAAAAAAGGTTTGCGCAAGAAAAAGGATTTATGTATGTGTACCAGGAGTTCACTGGTGCATATACATAAATCCTTTTTTCATAAAATATCCCATTTTACGAAAAAAATCATCCTTCCTTTTTGTGAAACCTATTGT
>JAMPGN010000013.1 GCA_023663915.1 Eubacterium sp.
AGAATTATTCTTTGCTTAAGAAAATTTTAGCACATTCTTTATATCATTGCAAGATGAACTTTATTAAATATATATTATTCGGGTTCCACCACTGATTTGGAAGGCATCCGGACAATAGTATTTATCAGAGATCAGCAGGCAAAAACGTTAATACAACTAATAAAATATGATGGATAGTGGTTTCACTGTATAAACGTAATAAGAAAATATAGCATAAGAATAGGAGGAGCTTTTTTGCTGGAATCCAATTTTTCTACTTACCAATCATTATAAATTTCAAAAAGTATGATGCCAGTTCAGAACTTTTTCTCCATATATCGTCCATAATTCTTATATAGATATTGATTATTAATCGGCAGAATAAACCATCAATAAGAGGTTGGCAATTTGTTTAAGTAATGAAAATGGTTTTTGCAACTGTGAACTATTCTATCAGAATGAAAGACGGAAAGTATTGCGAGTTCGGTTGAATGATGGTTACAAATCAAACCAGATGTGCTATGATAATAATAGTAAAACAATGGGCGGAAGGAGAAAAGAAGCATCAGAAAAATAAAAATTTATCTGGATACTTCTGTTATAAGTTATCTGCAACAGGAAGATGCTCCGGAGCGTATGGAAGAGACACTAAGCCTTTGGAAGCAGTTTGAAGTGGGAAAATATGATATTTATTTGTCCCAGGTAACGCTTGATGAAGTGGGCGAATGCCAAGAGCCAAAGAAAACAGTGCTTTACGAATATCTGAGCAGAATCCAATATACAAAATTGGAAATTACAGATGAGGTTCTTCAGGTTGCTAACCAGATTGTAGAAATGGGTATCCTGTCACCTAAAAGTATAGATGACTGCCAGCATATAGCAACTGCTGTCGTGCATGGCTGTGATTGCATAATTTCTTGGAATTTTAAGCATATTGTAAATATAAAAACAATTAAAGGTATCAGGGCAATTACACATCTTGAAAGTTATAAGGATATTGATATTATGAGTCCGTCTGTCTTATTGGGAGGTGAGGAATAATGGCACATACATTGAAGATCAGTCCGAATTTTACGATTGAAGATATTCACAAAATCAGAGAATTTAATTATGAAAGGACAAAACATATGACTGTAGAGGAAAAACTACATTATTATAATACTCCGAGGACAGATGCGGAAGAACAGATAGAGAGACATAGATGCAATAGAAATAAGTAATTTTAATAGATTTTTTGAGCATGCTACTCCCATTCCTCTGATCGTTTTATGATTTAGTTGTAAGCAAGGAGTCATTGCAGAGATTACTCTGCATGGATACGGACTTCCTTCATTCCGGTGAAGTCCGGGACTGCAATGGCAGTCCGATAAGATAGCATAAGATTCTTAGAATTATTCTTTGCTTAAGAAAATTTTAGCACATTCTTTATATCATTGCAAGATAAACTTTATTGAATATATATTACCCATATCCACACTGGTCTGGGAGGCATCCAAGCAGTCATATTTATCAATGAACAGCAGGCAAAAACATTAATAAAACTAATAAAATAGGACAAAATTTTTATGCAATCTGACCTTAAAAATATATAGAATTGGAAAATTTTTCGTGGAAACTATTTGCGTATTTTTTTTGCAGTTTTGTGAGATATATGATAGAATATATAAGTTCAAAGAAGTTACATAGAGATGATATACAACGGCAGAAAGATTCAAGCGTGGTCTGTACGGGGGTTCATATGATAGAGGTAACTAAGATTAATGGCGTGAAAATCCTCGTCAATCCGGATTTATTGGAGTTGGTGGAGGAGACGCCGGATACTGTCCTGACATTCACAACGGGGCGGAAAATAATTGTAAAAGAAAGTAGACAAGAAGTGAAAAATTTAGTAAAATCGTATAGAAAGGATATTTTTGCAGATTAGTGTAAAGCGGGTGAATACAGATGGATATAGCTTCAATTATCGGCTTATTGGCATGTTTTGGATTGATGATATTCGGTATGGTGTTTGGCAAGAGTTTTTCAGCTGTGTTTAGCTTTCTCCATGCACCGTCGGCGCTTATTACATTTGGTGGCGCTTTTATGTGTATCCTTGCGAGTTATTCAATGTCTAACTTCGTAGCCGGACTTAAGAGTTTCACATTGATCTTCAAGGAATCGGTGATGAACGTCCCGGAGATCATTCAGAAGATCATTGATCTTTCCAATGTTGCGCGTAAGGAAGGGCTTCTTTCCCTGGAAGAGGCGGCGAGTGATATTGATGATGAATTTCTTAAGAAAGGCATTCTGCTTGTCGTAGACGGTACGGATCCGGAGCTTGTGCGTGCGATTATGGAGACGGAACTTGCCAGCGTTGAGGGCAGGCATAAAGACAAGATAGGTTTCTGGGAGAATGTAGGGGCGATGGGTCCTGCATGGGGTATGATCGGAACTCTGATCGGTCTGATCCTGATGTTGAAGGATCTGTCAGATTTTGCATCGATCGGTCCTAACATGGCGACGGCGCTTGTAACTACGTTCTATGGTTCGGTACTTGCCAACTGGATATGTTCGCCGGTAGCTACGAAGCTGAAGGGCAAGAACGATGAAGAAATGATGGTCAAAGAAATAGAGATAGAGGGTCTTTTGTCTATTCAGGCAGGTGAGAATCCGCGTGTTATTGAGGAGAAGCTGAAGTCCTTCCTCGCACCGGGTGAGCGTACATCCTCGAACGATGAAGAGGCCGGAGGTGAAGCAAATGGCTAAAAAGAAGCAGGAGGAGGCTCCTAAGGGTTCACCGGCGTGGATGGCGACATTTAGTGACTTGATGAATCTACTTCTTTGTTTCTTTGTGTTGCTTTTTGCGATGTCCACAATCGATGAGGCTAAGCAGGAGCAGATCGCGGCGTCTTTTAATCAGACGTTTTCCGTGTTTGATGCGGGTGCGTCGGCGATCGGGGATGGACAGCTGATCAGTAACGGCGTCAGCCAGCTGAACGAGCTGGATGATTATATCAACAGTACGGGTAAGATGGATAACGGCGAGATTGTCGATGATGATGTTGCGAAAGCGCAGGAACGGCTGGAAGAGGCACAGACGGAAGAATCCGAGGAACTTGCCGAGAAGATTGAGGAAGCAATCAGTGAGAAGGATATGGACAGTGATATCGATGTCGAGTTTACTTCCCAGTATGTGCAGTTGACATTGAAAGGCGCAATATTGTTTGACTCGGGAAGTACGCTGCTCAAGGAGGAGGCGAAGCCGGTGCTCGATCAGGTCGGTGCGATTCTGGAGCGGTATGCCGAGGGAACAATAGAGATAGAGGGCCATACGGACAATGTTCCCATGTCGGGAGCGAAATATTCTAATAATAATGAGCTTAGTTCGGGCAGGGCTTTGTCAGTATTTGATTATCTGATGTCAGTTACCAGTCTCGATCCGGCAGATGTCAAACATTCGGGCAGGGGCGAGTATTTACCAGTTGCAGACAATTCCACGGCGGAGGGCAGAACCAGAAACCGAAGGGTCGAGATTAAGATCTATAATTCATTGAGTTCGTACTAAAGCGGCAATTTTAGTATATCATTGGTTGTTTCGCATAAAGTATCATGGCGGAATGCAGAATGTGTGTAAAGGAGAGGGAACAGTCATGAAGAAGAATTTGATTTCTATTGTTATACTGGCGCTCTTGATCGTCAATATTGTATTGACGGCAATCATGATGTTCAGTGTGACGAGCACTTCCAGAAAGACCGCAGCGTTGGTGGATAACATTTCGACGGCGCTCAATTTGGAGTTGGAGGCAAACGGAAATGGGGAAGATACGCAGGCGGCAGCGGTTCCGATGTCTGATATCGCAACATATGATATTTCGGAGAAAATGACAATACCGCTTAGAATAGAGAAAGATGCCGAGGGTAATGACGGCGATCCGCATTTCTTTATCGCATCCGTTACACTGTCCATGAACACTAAGGATAAAGGTTATAAGACTTACGGCAGTGAAGAGGAGATGGCGGCAAGGGAAAGCCTGATCAAGAGTGAAATTAATGATATTGTCGGCAGGTACACGGTAGACGAAGCGAGAAACAACCAGGATCAGATCAGAACAGAAATACTTGAGAGGATTCAGACAATGTTTGATTCCGAGTTTATCTTTAATGTGGCGTTTAGTGACATCATGATTCAATAATTCCTTAAATAGTGCCACAGGAGGTGAACTTTCGTGGGAGAGGTACTATCTCAAAATGAGATTGATAATCTGCTTGCCGCGTTAAGCAGCGGTGAAATAGATGCAGAGGATATGAGTGACGCCAACGATAAGCAGGTGAAGAACTATGACTTTAAACGTCCTACCAAGTTCTCGAAAGAGCATCTGCGGACATTGGAGATCATATATGAGCATTATGGGCGGTTGTTATCTACCAGCCTTCCAATATACCTTAGAAAAAACATACAGATTTCCGTGGCAAGTTCCGAGACGGTAATTTATTCGGAGTTTACCAATGCACTATCGAATCCGGTCATTCTGGGAATTGTGAATTTTCAGCCGCTTAGCGGTACAATTATCATAGAGCTGGCAACACAGCTTGGATATGCGATGATAGACAGAATGCTGGGCGGCAGTGGGGAGCCGCTTGATAAGAGCAGGGATTTTACAGAGATTGAGATGACAATCATAGAGAAAATGATGGTAGTGTGCATGCAGCTCATGCGCGAACCGTGGAAGAATGTGGTAGATATCAATCCCATGATGGAGAGGATTGAGACGAATTCCCAGTTTGCCCAGGTCATAGCGCCGAATGATATGATTGCAATCGTTACGCTGAATGTGAAGATCGGCGAAGTAGAAGGATTCATGAATATATGTCTTCCATTCTTTACACTGGAATCTGTTATGGATAAACTGAATACGAAGTTCTGGTATGCTAACATGCAGGAGCAGAAGGAGGAGAACTTCGAGGAATATATTGAAGCATTAATTAAGAGAGTAGATGTTCCGGTCAAGGCGGTGCTTGGCAAGACAAATGTTTCGGTCAACGATTTTGTCAATCTGCAGGTCGGAGATATCATACGGTTAGATACCGATATAGAAGAAGACTTGAAAGTATATGTCGGTAATATCAAGAAATTTACTGCATTACCGGGTTCCAGCAAAGATAAATATGCTGTGCGGGTAACGTCGGTAATTAGAGAGGAGGAGTAGAGGCATGGACGGAATGTTATCACAGGACGAAATAAATGCACTCCTGAGCGGTATGGATACAGCAAGTGCACCGGCAGAGCCGGCGGCATCCGAAACGCCGGCTGCGCCAGCGGCATCTCCCGCACCTGTGCCTTCAAATGATGCCGAACTGGATGATTCGGTCTTATCGGAAATAGAGAAGGATGCAATTGGTGAGGTTGCCAATATCAGCATGGGTTCCTCGGCAACAACCCTGTATTCGCTCGTTAACCGCAAGGTCAATATCACAACTCCGGTTGTTACATTGGCAAGATGGGAGAGCGTATTAAGGGATTATGAAAAGCCATGTGTATTTATTCAGATTCGATATACGGTGGGTCTGGACGGTTCTAACATTCTTGTATTAAAAGAGCATGATGTGAAAGTTATCACTGATCTTATGATGGGCGGTGATGGAAGCAATACCGATGGAGAGCTGGGAGAACTGCATTTAAGTGCGATTTCGGAGGCAATGAACCAGATGATGGGTTCCTCGGCGACATCTCTCTCGACCATGCTTGGCAAGATGATCGATATCAGCCCGCCGGAGGCAAGTTTAGTTGATTTGACAGCCTTTAAATCCGGTGGTGATATAGCTCCTTTTCTGGCGAAGGATTTTGTCAAGGTCGCGTTCCGTATGCAGATTGATGATTTGGTGGATTCCACAATCATGCAGCTATACCCTATAGATTTTGCGAAAGATTTGTGCGATATTTTCTTAAAGAATCAATTAGGTGATGAACCAGAGCCTGCGCCTGCACCGCAGATGGCAGCAGCGCCAACGCCTGCACCACAGATGACGGCATCTGCACCGCAGATGGCAGCGCCCCAGATGGATATGAGCCAGATGGGGATGGGAATGGGGATGCCCCAGATGCAGGGAATGCAGATGATGCCGCAGATGCAAATGATGCCACAAATGCAGATGATGCCGCAGATGCAGCCTAATATGAATATACAGCCTGCACAGTTCCAGAGTTTCTCCAATAATTATAATCCGGCACAGGTAGAGGAGAACATCGGATTGATCAAAGATGTGCCGTTGGAAGTTACGGTAGAACTTGGGAGGACATCCAAATCGATTGCGGACATTCTGGATTTTTCGCCGGGTACGATCATAGAACTTGATAAGATTGCCGGTGAGCCGATTGATGTGCTGGTTAATGGCAAGTTTGTTGCAAAAGGTGAAGTGGTTGTAATTGAAGAAAGTTTTGGCGTTCGTGTAACTGAAATTATTAAATAAAATGTGATAGGAGAAGAAAGATGGCAAAGAATATTTTAATATGTGATGATGCAGCATTCATGCGTATGATGATCAAGGATATCCTGACTAAGAACGGGTATACCGTAGCCGGAGAAGCCGAGAACGGCGCCAAGGCTGTTGAAAAGTATAATGAACTGAAGCCGGATCTTGTATTGATGGATATCACGATGCCTGAGATGGATGGAATCCAGGCGTTAAAGAAGATCAAAGAGTCCGATCCCGGCGCAATGGTTATTATGTGTTCGGCAATGGGTCAGCAGGCAATGGTTATCGAATCTATCCAGTCGGGAGCCAAAGACTTTATTGTGAAGCCTTTCCAGGCGGATCGTGTATTAGAGGCTGTCAAAAAGGTAGTGGGATAATGGCGCTTGCAGTATCGGAAAGAGCTGATTCTTACGTACAGTTTATGACGGTATTGCTTCTGTTCCTGTTCGTTCTTGTGATCACATACTGGGTTACGAAGTGGACTGCGGGCTATCAGAAGAATCAGAATACTAACGCCAATATGGAGCTTCTGGATATTATCAGACTCTCCAATAATAAGTATATCCAGATTATACGGATCGGAAGGAAATATTTGGCGGTGGCAATCTGCAAGGATACTGTTACAATGTTAACAGAGATTCCTGAACAGGATTTGGTTTTCTCTGATCGAAATACATCCAAAGGACAGGGATTCAAGGATGTTTTGGAGAAAATACAAAAAAAGAATTTTCTGGAAAAAGAAGATGGGCGAGACGAATGAAGAAATACTTTTCCGGATATCATTTGGCAAAATTAGTATGCCTGCTGTTACTGGCAGGCATATTACTTAGTAGGAAGACGACGGCGCTGGCGGTGGCGGACACGCCTTACCGGGAATCCAATCTGACGGGAACGACGGAGGAGCGGACGAATGAACGGCTGCCGGGCGCATCAGAGGATGCCGATGAACTCGCAGAAATGAATATCGCCAATACGGTGACGATCACGTACGGCAACGGCAACGGCAGCGTCAATGGAGCGCTCAGAATACTGGTGATCCTGACGTTGATCGCCATCGCGCCGACGCTGCTCATCATGATGACCTCGTTTACCAGAATCATCATTGTTCTGCATTTTACGAGACAGGCACTCAATACACAGACGGCGCCGCCTAACACAGTGTTGATAGGTATTGCGCTCTTTTTGACGTTCTTTATCATGCAACCGACGCTTACCACGATTTATACGGAGGCCGTGGTGCCCTATGAGGCGGGAGAGCTGAATCAGGAGGAGGCAATCACGAAAGCTGCAGCTCCGATCAGGACATTTATGTATACACAGACATTGAAGAAAGATGTCAGCCTGTTTATGGACATCAATCGCATGGAGTGGAGCGGGGAACTGGAAGAGATTCCGATGAGTGTGCTGGTGCCAAGCTATATTATTAGTGAATTGCGGTACGCATTCATTATCGGGTTTTTGATATATATCCCTTTTATTGTAATAGATATGGTGGTTGCCTCGACCCTTATGAGCATGGGTATGATGATGCTGCCGCCAACGACGATTTCCATGCCGTTTAAGATTTTGCTTTTTGTGCTGGCAGATGGATGGTATCTGATTATCAAGGGATTGGTGGAGAGCTTTTACTGGTAGCGGGAACGGAGGAAGATATGACAATAGATGATCTCACTGCAATTGCATCGTCGGCTATATTTACAATCATCAAGAGTGCAGCGCCGCTTCTGCTTGTGTCCTTGTGTGTTGGTCTTGCTGTCAGCATTTTTCAGACGGTCACTTCCATCCAGGAGCAGACACTTACTTTCGTCCCGAAGATACTGGCTATTTTTCTGGCATTGATTCTGATGGGACATTGGATCATGAATAATATGGTAGACTATATGGTGAATTTATGGTCTGATTTCAACAGGTATCTCAGATAAGAGCGAGTGGTGGCATGATCAATTTTACTTTTAGTTATGCGGACTTAGAATATTATTTACTGATCCTGATACGGATCACCTGTTTTGTTTACTCAGCGCCTTTTTTTTCGATGAGCGGCGTACCGCAGAGAGTGAAAGTGGGATTCAGTTTTTTTCTGGCATATCTGGTCTATGCCGCAGTAGATCATAACGAGATAATATATAGTTCATTGCTTGGTTATGCAGTTGTCGTGATGAAGGAAGCGCTGACAGGATTCCTGATCGGGTGGGGCGCACAGATATGCACTACGGTGACGTCTTTTGCCGGAAGCATTTCAGATATGGAGATTGGTATTTCCATGGTGTCTTTGATGGATCCGGCAACCAGACAGCAGGCGACTTTCACAGGCGTGTTCTATCAGTATATTTTTACATTGTATATGATATTTACCGGCATGTATCAGTATCTGCTGCGTGCGCTGATTGATAGTTTTACATTGATTCCCATCAATGGGGCGGTATTTAAAACGGAATCCCTGCTAGAATCTGTGATTATGTTTCTGGGAGATTATATTACGATCGGATTCCGTATCATTCTTCCGATCTTCTGCACGATGATACTGCTTAACGCTGTTTTGGGCGTTCTTGCCAAGGTGTCTCCGCAGCTTAACATGTTTGCGGTAGGTATGCAGCTTAAAGTATTGGTCGGGCTGGCAATCCTGTTTTTGACGATCCGGATGCTTCCGGAAGCGGCAGATTATGTGGCGGTAGAGATGAAAAGGATGATTGTATCTTTTGTGGAGGGAATGATGTGATTGATACTAGAGTATAATCTCCAGTTTTTCGCCAAGGATGGTCCTGGCGGAGAGAAAACAGAAGAGCCTACCTCAAAGAAATTAGAAGATGCCCGTAAAGAAGGACAGGTGGCAAAGAGCAAGGAAATTACCAATGCATTTGAATTGTTAGCCTTTTTCCTGATGGTCTATTTCTTCGTGGAGTTCATGGGGACATATTTTACGGGTAATATGTACGATATTTATTCCCAGATACCGGAATATATCAAGATGTACGACGGCAGTATACAGTCGCAGACTTTTTATTCGATTTTTGTCCGTTCCCTGACCAGGATACTGATGATATTAGCGCCTTTTTTATTGAGCGGCTTTGCGGTATCGGTCGTGACGAATGTGGTGCAGGTCAAATGGAGACCGACCAAAAAACCACTGAAGCCGAAGCTTAGTAAATTGAATCCAATCAATGGTTTTAAGAGGTTTTTTTCAATTAACTCATTGGTAGAACTGCTGAAATCTTTCCTGAAGCTTGGATTGATCGGATATGTGGTCTACTCATATTTAAAGAAAAATATGCCGCCGTTGTATCAATTCTATGACCTTTCCCTGAATCAGGGAATTATGCAGGTTGGTACATTGGTGATAAACCTTGGAATCCGTATATCACTTTTTTACATGATCATTGCCTTTCTTGACTATGTTTATCAGAAGGTCAAATTTAAGAAAGACATGAAGATGACGAAGCAGGAAGTGAAGGATGAATATAAGAACCAGGAAGGTGATCCGCAGATCAAAGGCAAGCAGCGCCAGAGGATGCAGGAGGCATCCAGGCGGCGTATGATGCAGGCACTCCCGCAGGCGGATGTGGTCATCACGAACCCGACCCACTTTGCGGTGGCGATCAAGTATGACCCGCAGATGTATGATGCCCCGTATGTGGTAGCGAAGGGAGCGGATTATCTTGCACAGAGGATTAAGGAGACGGCAAAAGAGAATCATATTGAGATCGTGGAGAATAAACCGCTTGCCCGTATGCTGTATGCCAATGTCGATGTGGGCAGTGTGGTGCCGCCGGAATTATACCAGGCGGTGGCGGAAGTCCTTGCCTTCGTATATCACCTGCAGGGCAAAGTCTGATATTCTTCCGGATTAAGAAAAAGAAGAAAGGAGGAAACGGTTTGTGGGAAGTGGGAATCTGAAAAAGGCGGATATCGGTATTGTTGCATATGTCCTTGCGGCATTTATTATGCTGATTGTGCCGATTTCATCGGGGTTACTGGATCTTCTGCTGGCATGTAATATTGCGATAGCGTTCACGGTCATGTTTGGCTGTATGTTTGCCAACGAAGTGCTGAAAATGTCTTATTTTCCGACGATTTTGCTGTTTACCACAATATTCAGAATCGCGTTGAATGTTTCTTCCACAAGACTTATCCTGACGACCGGCGATCCGGGTAATGTAGTCCGCACTTTTGGACAGTATGTGGGCGGCGGCGATATCGTAATAGGTGTTATTGTATTTGTTATTTTGATACTTGTACAGTTTATGATTATCAACAAAGGTTCCGAGCGTGTGGCGGAAGTTACGGCAAGATTTACATTGGATGCCATGCCGGGTAAGCAGATGGCGATTGATGCTGATCTGAATACCGGGGCGATCAGTGACGCGGAGGCTAAGAAACGCCGTGAGAAGATACAGGAAGAAGCGAGTTTCTTCGGCTCCATGGATGGTGCCGTGAAGTATGTCAAGGGAGATGCCACGGCAGGCCTGCTGATTACTTTTATTAATATTGTGGGCGGTATTGCCATGGGAGTATGGCGGCAGGGCATGGAGATGAGTGATGCCCTCACGACATATACCATTCTGACGATCGGTGACGGTCTGGTCAGTCAGATTCCTTCACTGCTTATATCGCTGTCCACTGGTATTCTTGTCACAAAGGGTTCTAAGGACGCTGATTTTGGTACCGTGTTAGTCGGACAGTTATTCGGCGTGCCGAAGGTGCTTTACCTGGTAGGTGCGGTGATTGCCGGACTGGGTATTGTCACTCCGCTAAATACTTTGATATTTGTAGGTTTAGGCATGGTCTTTATTGTGGTCGGCAGGGTTATGGCGGGCACGATCGAGACGGCGGAGATCGAACACGAGGCGGACGAGGAGGAAGCAGCCGCGGAGGAGATCAGACAGCCGGAGAATGTTACATCGCTCCTGCAGGTTGACCCGATTGAGCTGGAGTTCGGTTACGGTATTATTCCGCTTGCCGATGTCAACCAGGGCGGTGATCTGTTAGACCGCGTCGTTATGATCAGACGGCAGATCGCGCTGGAACTCGGTACCGTAGTACCAATAATTCGTCTGCGTGATAATATACAGTTGAATCCGAACCAATATATCATTAAAATAAAAGGTGTACAGGTCAGCGAGGGAGAAATCTTATTTGACCATTACATGGCGATGAATCCTGGCTATGTGGAAGAGGAGATCACAGGTATTCCGACGTTCGAGCCTTCTTTCCACCTGCCGGCGATCTGGATTACGGAAGGCCAGCGTGAGCGTGCGGAAAGCATGGGTTATACCGTGGTAGACCCGCCATCGATCATAGCGACCCATCTGACTGAGATCATAAGACAGTACATAGCGGAGCTGCTGACCAGACAGGATGTTCAGAATTTGGTCAACAATTTGAAGGAATCCAATCCTTCCCTGGTGGAGGAACTGGTTCCCAAGCTGCTTGGACTGGGTGAAATACAGAAAGTATTGCAAAATCTCTTGAAAGAGGGTATTTCTATCAGGGATCTGCTTACGATATTTGAGACACTTGCGGATTATGCGACGACTACGAGAGATACAGATATTCTGACAGAATACGTCAGACAGAGTCTCAAGAGGGCGATCTCTAATAAGTTCTTCCCTTCGAACGAGACTACTAGCGTGGTGACGCTCGATCCGAAACTGGAGCAGGAGATCATGTCCAGTGTGAAACAGACCGAGCAGGGCGCTTACCTGACGCTTGATCCGGGCAAGACCAAAGCGATCATGGATTCTGTAGGTGTGGAGACGAAGAAACTGGAGGATTTAGGCAAGATGCCTCTGATAATCACATCTCCGATCGTGAGGGTATACTTCAAGAAGCTGACAGAAGATTATTTCAGGGATTTGGTTGTTGTGTCTTACAATGAAGTGGAATCAAATATTGAATTACAGTCTGTTGGGATGGTGACGGCATAATGATAATCAAAAAATTTACCGCGAAAACCGAAAAAGAGGCTCTGGATAATGCGAAACGGGAACTAGGCGAGGGCGTGGTAGTTATGAACGTCAAAGAAGTGAAGGCAAAAGGCTTGTTTTCTTTCTTGAAGCCACGTACCGTTGAAGTGACGGTCGCTTTGGAAGAAGAGAGTGAGAAGTACACGGCAGCCGTGTCGGCGATCAACAATGTCATAGCTTCCAGCCAGTCGAAAGAGAAAGAGACGCAGCCTGCGCAGGCGGTTCCTGTTGTGCAGGAGGACGCTGCAGGCAAGGAGAGCAGCGCCATCGAGGAGAAACTTGACAGCTTACAATCCCTGTTAGAGCAGCAGCTTCAGAAACCCGATGAGAACAAGGAAGAGCGGGAAGATAAGGAAGAGAAAGAAGAAAAGAAGGAAGAGACAGAGATTGATAAATTCATGAAACTTCTCCACAATACAATGCTTGAAAATGAAGTGGATGAGAAGTATGCCAAAGAGATCATCAGTGAGATCGAGCAGATCAATAAGCCGAATATGCCGTTTGATTATGCACTGGCAAATATCTATCAGAAGATGATCCTGAAATTTGGGATGCCAAAGAGCATTGAACCGGCGTCAAGCGGTATTAAGATGGTGTTCTTTGTCGGACCTACAGGAGTAGGTAAAACAACCACGATTGCAAAGATTGCATCAATTTTCCGGGTAGACCAGAAGAAGAAAGTTGCACTTCTTACTGCGGATACATACCGTATTGCCGCGGCGGAACAGCTTCGCACCTATGCCAATATTCTTGAGGTGCCTTTCCGGATTATATATACGGTAGAAGAGATCGACAAAGCCCTGGAGGATTTTAAGGGATATGATTATATTCTGGTTGACACGGCAGGGCATTCGCACCAGAATACGACACAGAAGGAGAGCATGGGGAATTTCATTCATTCCGTGGATGATAAGGTGGAGAAGGAAGTTTATCTTGTTTTAAGCGCGACGACGAAATATAGTGACCTGATCAGTATAGCCGATTCTTACAAGGAAATGACGGATTACAAATTAATTTTTACAAAACTCGATGAGACTATGACACTGGGGAATTTGTTGAATTTAAGATTGTATACCAATGCTGATATGTCCTATGTAACTTATGGACAAAATGTTCCCGATGATATTGAGGAATTTAATCCCCAGAGTACCGTAAAACAGTTGTTAGGAGGAAAAAACTAAGGAGGAAGGCTGATGGATCAAGCTGAACAATTAAGAAATATTATCAAAGCAAGCAGTCATCCGCAGCGCCCCTTAGCGAGAGTGATCACTGTGACGAGTGGTAAAGGTGGTGTGGGTAAGTCAAATACAGCCATCAATCTGGCAATACAATTTCGGAAGATGGGACAGCGCGTGATCATATTGGATGCTGATTTCGGGCTTGCGAATATTGAGATCATGTTTGGGGCAGTACCGAAACATAACTTGTGTGATTTAATTTATCAGGGCAAAAATATTCAGGATATTATCACATGGGGACCAATGGATGTAGGATTTATCTCCGGCGGTTCCGGTATAGCGGGTATGTCCAATCTGAGTAAAGACTACTTGAATTATATCATCAGGAATCTGGTAGAACTGGATGAGATGGCGGATACGATTCTCGTGGATACGGGGGCGGGAATTTCCGACGCCGTGCTGGAATTTCTGGTGGCGGGTGGTGAGATTCTTCTTGTGACCACGCCGGAACCGACTTCCATCACGGATGCCTATTCTTTGCTTAAGGCGTTAAACCGACATTCAAGATACTCAAGTGAGTTTTCCCAGGTCAAGGTGATTGCAAACAAGGTTTCCGGTGAGGCGGAGGCGAAGTCGCTGTATACGAAATTGGAGACGGTGGTCAACCGGTATTTGGATGTTCCGATTACTTACCTCGGAATGATCCCGCGGGATGACCAGCTTGCCAAGGCGGTGATGCAGCAGATGCCGGTATCGCTTGAGAATCCCCGTGCTAAGTCTGCGCTCGCATATGAAGAGATTGCGGCGCAGCTGATGAACAAGGAAGTGAAACGGAAATTAAAAAAACGTGGTATGGCAGCATTTTTCTCTCATATCATATCTAAAAAGTAAGAAATTGTACAAATGGAACAGGAACAGGAGGGAGAGATATGCCGAATCTTTTGTCGAAGTATATCGTTCCGGGTTGTCGTGTAGAGCTGCAGTCCATAGGCCGTCTCAGGGAAAAGACCAACAGCGAAGAGCGGAAGAGCTACCAGTGCCAGGTGATAGATGTTCTGTCCGAAGATAGGATAGAGATATCTATGCCCAGCGAAAAAGCGAAATTGATCTTACTCCCGATCGATGAGGAATACGATCTGTGTTTTTATCCTGATAATGGATTGTATCAGTGTTACGCGAGAGTTGTGGATCGATACAAAAATAACAACATGTATGTACTGGCGCTTGATCTGATCAGCAATCTGCGTAAACAACAGCGGAGGGAATATTATCGCTTCAGTTGTGCGCTTGAGATGAATTCCAGGCAGCTTGAGGAAGAAGAAGCAGCTTTGGCGAACAAAAAAGAAGAGATATTGGCGCCGCAGCTGCCGCTTAAGAGCAGTGTAATTGTAGATATCAGCGGCGGGGGACTCAGGTTTGTTGCAAATTATGCATATGAAGTCCAGAGCCTGATCCTCTGCAAGTATGATCTGCTGGTTAACGGGGAGAAGAAGGAGTACAATCTGGTAGGTAAAGTGCTGAGCGTAAGGGAGTTGGAAAATCGTAAAGGGGTATTTGAACACCGTGTCCAATACGTGAATGTGGATGCGGCGGAAAGGGAAGAGATTATCAAGTATATTTTTGATGAGGAACGCAAGACATTAAAAAATCAAAAAAGAGACTATTAATAGGATCGAGGAGGAATAGGACCATGAAAAAAATATTAGTTGTTGACGACTCTGCACTCATGAGAAGGGTGTTGTGTGATATAATCAATAGCGACGATCGATTTGAGGTGCAGGATCGTGCTGTCAATGGTCTGGAAGCGCTGGATCTTCTGACCCGGAAGACGTATGATGCGGTCGTGCTGGATGTCAACATGCCGCAGATGAACGGTCTGGAACTGTTGAGGGAACTTTATAAGCGCAAGATTTCAGCCAAAGTCATGATGGCGAGCACCGATACGAGGGAAGGCGCTAAGACGACATTGGATGCATTGGAACTGGGAGCGTTGGATTTCGTCCACAAACCCAATAATGCCATGGATTGCCGGACGGATGTGTTTAAGGAGAAGCTGCTGCATACCCTGGCGGTAGTTGCAAATTCAAGGACACCTGTTTTCAGCAAGGCTTTTACGTTGGATGATGTGAAGACTTCCAAGAAGATGGTAGAGCTGGTCAGCAAACATGCCGCATCGGTGAGCGGCAACAAGATTGTTGCCCTTGCAAGTTCCACAGGCGGTCCGAAAGCGTTACAGTCAGTAGTTCCGAGGCTTCCGAGGAACCTCAAAGCGCCGGTAGTGATCGTGCAGCATATGCCGGCAGGATTTACGGCATCCCTTGCCGAGAGACTGGATACGCTGAGTGAGATCCATGTCAAGGAAGCGGCGGAGGGTGACACGCTGGAGGCCGGGACCGTGTATATTGCAAAGGGTGGGAAACACTTGAACGTGCAGTCGTCATCGGGCAGATATACGATTCACTATACAGACCAGCCTTCCAGGGAAGGTGTGAAGCCATGCGCCAACTATATGTATGAGTCTCTTCAGGACAGCAGATTTGACCAGATCGTATGCGTTGTCATGACAGGTATGGGAGCCGATGGCACAGAAGGAATTAAGAACCTTAAGGCAAAGAAAAAGATTCATGTGATTGCGCAGGAGGCAAGCACATGTGCGGTGTACGGAATGCCGAAGAGCGTTGTAACTGCAGGCTTGAGCGATCAGACCGTACCGCTTGACCAGATTGCACAGGAAATAATAATGAACGTGGGGGTAAAATAGTATGGACGTAAGTCAGTATCTCGAAATTTTCCTTGATGAAACAAATGAACACTTGCAGAACCTGAACACACAGATTCTCTCATTGGAGCAGGAACCGGATAATATGGATACGATCAATGAGATATTCCGTGCGGCGCACTCGTTAAAGGGTATGGCAGGTACTATGGGCTATAAGAGGATGCAGAATCTGACCCATGATATGGAAAATGTATTCTCTGAAGTTCGCAATGGTAACATTACCGTCAAAGCCAGTATGATCGACGTGCTGTTTCAGTGTCTTGATGCCTTGGAGGAGTATACCACGAATATACGCGAGAATGCTGACGAAGGCACCAATGACAATGAGCCGTTAATCAAAGAATTGAATATTATATTAAATGGGGACGAAGATGACGCTGAGGAAGAAACTGCGGAAGCCGTCGTAGAAACGGCGGCAGATGTGCCTGCAGTGGATACCGGTGATAAGAAGTGGTTAGAGATCAAACTTGGGGACAGTGAGCGGAATGTCCTGAAAGAAGCGGCTAAACAGGGGAAGAAAGTATATGGTCTGACCGTCAAGGTACAGGAATCCTGTATTCTGAAGGCGGCGAGGGCTTTTCTTGTATTCAAGGCGATTGAGGAAAGCGGTGAGATTATCGTATCCAGCCCTTCCGCACAGGATATTGAAGATGAGAAATTTGAATTGGATTTCAGTCTCGTGATTGTATCGGATGCAGAATTGGATCAGGTGCTCACAGCGGCTAAGAATGTATCTGAAATAGAGGATGTAATCGGCGACGTGCTGGATCCTGATCACGCGTCAGCGCCTGTGCAGGAAACTGCGAAAGAAGAACCTGCCAAGGCGGCAGCGGAGACAAAACCCGCCGCGGCGCCTGTGGCAGCGGCGACTACACCTGCGACAACGTCTGCCGTAGCGAAGACACAGAATAAATCCAAGAAGAAGGCGGACGAGAAGAAAACCTCTGCCAATAAACCGGTAGTGAACAGGACTGTCAGGGTTGATATTGAGAAGCTGGACACACTGATGAATCTTGTAAGTGAGCTGATCATTGCAAAGAACTCGCTTGTATCGGCATCTACAGCGTCCGGTTCTGTTAATTCCGCAGTGAATGAGCAGATCGAATATCTGGAGAGTACGACCACGTCACTGCATGAATCGGTTATGAAGGTACGAATGGTACCTATCGAGAGTACTGTGAGCAAGTTTCCCCGTATGGTTCGTGACCTGCAGAAAACTTTAGGCAAGAAGATGGAACTGTACATGTCGGGTGAAGAGACAGAACTCGACCGTACCGTGGTAGATGAGATCGGTGATCCTCTGATGCATCTGCTCCGTAACTCCGCAGACCATGGTCTGGAATCCGCGGAGATCCGCAGGGAGAGAGGAAAGCCGGAAGTAGGCTCTATCTTCTTAGAGGCATATCAGGATGGTAATAACGTAGTCATCGAGGTGAGGGATGACGGTAATGGTATTGACACGGAAGCAGTCAGAAATAAAGCCATTGAGAAAGGCATTATCACACCCGAACAGGCGGAGAACATGAGCGAGAAAGACAGTATCGATCTGCTATTCCACGCAGGTTTCTCTACGGCAAAAGTCGTTTCTGACGTATCCGGAAGGGGCGTAGGTCTTGATGTTGTAAAATCCAAGATCGAAGCCTTGAGCGGTGAAGTAGAAGTAAAGAGCAAACTCGGAGAAGGAAGTTCGTGGATCATAAGACTGCCTTTGACCTTGGCGATCATTCAGGCTCTTATGGTGGATATCGGCAATGAAAAATATGCGATTGCCCTTGGCTCGATTCAGACGATCGAGGATATTTCGCCCAAAGATGTGAAGCTTGTGGAGGCGAAAGAAGTGATCCAGCTGCGTGACCTTGTTATTCCGCTTATTCGTCTGAATGAGGTCCTGGATATCGAAAGCAAGAAAGATCCTAGTGAGAATCTGGTAGTCGTGGTTGTTAAGAAGGGCGACAAACAGGCGGGTCTGGTTGTGGACGAACTGATCGGGCAGCAGGAGATCGTAATCAAATCGTTAGGTAAATACATCAGCAAGTGCAAGATCATCAGCGGCGCAACTGTCCTCGGTGACGGTGAAGTGGCACTGATTCTGGATGCCAATACATTGATTTAAGCAGAGGGAGGGACAGTGACATGGAAGAATTAAGAGTAGTTGGGGAAACAACACAGTTCATTGTGATCAAGCTTGGTGATGAACAGTATGGAATCGATATCAAATTTATAGACAACATCGTGAGAATGCAGCATATCACCAGAGTGCCCAAGGTTGATAATTATTTCAAGGGCGTTATCAATCTGCGCGGTGAGGTTATCCCTGTTATGAGTATCCGTATCAAAATGGGACTTGAACCGGATGTTGAGACGAAAGCCACAAGGATCATTATTCTGAAGCTGGAACAGCAGGGAATGATTGGCGTGATGGTAGATGAGGTCAAGGAAGTAGTTACTTTGGAGAATAGCCAGATTGAGAAGATCGGATATGATTCCAAGGAGGAGATGCGAAGTTTCTTAAGCGGAATCGGTAAGTGTGACGGTGGACTGATCTCTCTGTTGGACTTAAATTCCGTTGTACTTGAAAACGTATAGGAGGACTTAAAGTGGGCGAGATTACCTTAGAGGAAATGTCAAATGAATATTTTGATGTTTTGAAAGAGTTAGGCAATATCGGCGCCGGTAATGCGACGACTGCGCTTGCACAGATGATGCAGTGCAAGGTAGACATGTCGGTGCCGCAGGTCAGATTGTTAGAGTTTAAAGAGATGGGCGAGATGATGGGCGGTGAGGAGACAATCATGGCTGGTATTTATCTCGCGATCGAGGGGGATATTACAGGCAGTATCATGTTTCTTCTGGAGAAACAGGCGGCCAGACATCTTGTGAATAAGTTAATGGGAATGGAGATCGCAGGGGAGGAGTTTTCTGAGATGGAGTTCTCGGCGCTTAAAGAGGTTGGTAATATCATTACGGGCGCTTACTTAAACTCACTTTCGAGTCTGACGAATCTGGTAATCTACCCATCTGTTCCTGCTTTGACGGTAGATATGGCAGGGGCGATTTTAAGTGTTCCTGCAATACAGTTTGGAGAGCTTGGTGATAAAATATTATTAATACAGACACAGTTTTTTGATGAAATGGTTTTAGACGGATATTTTATCTTGGTTCCGGATCTGGACTCATACAGTAAGATATTATCCGCTTTGGGGATCGGTTAAGATCGTAAACTGATAAGTGTAGAACGACAAGTGTAAACAGGAGATGTCATATTATGGGCAAAGTGATAAAGGTCGGTATGGCCGATTTGAACGTATGCGTCAGTCCTGACAGCATTACTACATTGGGACTGGGTTCATGTGTTGGGATTGCTATCCGTGATCCGGTGACGAAGATTGGCGGATTGGCACATGTTATGCTTCCGGACAGCACTTCTATCCGCATGAACTCAAATATTCCTAAATTTGCGGATACGGGGATAGAGGAATTGGTTAGGCAGGTAGTGGCGAAGGGTGCAAACAGAGGGCGTCTGGTGGCTAAGATTGCAGGAGGAGCGCAGATGTTTGCGTTTCAGAGTGCGAACGACATGGTTCGTGTAGGTGAGCGGAATGTTGAGGCTTCCAAGAAGAAGCTTGCGCAGCTTAAGATACCGCTCTTGGCGCAGGATACAGGCAAGAACTATGGAAGAACCGTTATTTTCTATCCGGAGACAGGAGATTTCGTGATCCGTGCGGTAGGCAAGTCGGAGACTGTGATCTGACAGATGGATAAAACGGTGGAAGGAATGTAGATTGGATAACGAAGCTGTAAATATCAAAGAAGATACCGGCGAAAAAGGTATTAGCGAAGAGAATGCTGTTGATAATGATAATCAGTCTGAAATAGAAACCCCGCAGCAGAAGAAGGCAAGAGAAGAGCGGGAAGCAAGGGAACGGGAATTTCGGGCTAAGAAGCGCAGATTGATCCCTCCTTTTGTTATGTTGCTTGCAGGCGCGGTCACAAGTATCACTATGCGTATGTTGCATTATGATACAAGAACCATGCTGATTATTTTATTAGGTGTTCTGATTGGTTTCTATATAGCTGGTTGTGTAATCAAAGGTATGCTGGACAGGTTTGAGAAACAGATTGAAGAAGCCGACATGGAAGAGGGCGAAGTCATCGAGAAGGAACTCGCAGAAGAAGATAAACCGACCTAGATTCGGAAGCGATTGTAAAGGATGAGTAGAAGCGCATATGGACGAGGCAGGCAGAAAGAAATTATGGGAGGAGTATTCAAAGACAAAGGCTCCCGAAATCAGAGAAAAAATCATATTGGAGTACGCTCCGCTGGTAAAGGTTGTGGCAGGTCGGTTGAGCATGTATCTTGGCTACAATGTGGAATATGAGGATCTGGTGAGTTATGGCATATTCGGTCTTATAGACGCGATTGATAAATTTGATTTTCTCAAAGACGTTAAATTTGAGACCTATGCCAGTCTTCGGATCAGGGGATCGATTTTAGACCAGATACGTAAAATGGACTGGATTCCGCGCACGATCCGGCAGAAGCAGAAGAAAATTGATGCCGTGATCAAAGAAATGGAAGTGCGTTATGGCAGGAGCGCTACCGATGAGGAGATTGCAGAGGGACTTGGGATTACGGAAGATGAATATCTGGATTGGCAGTCCCAGATGAAAATCACTAATGTGGTGTCTTTGAATGAATTTCTGGAACAGGGCAGTGAGGTATCTAATGAGGCAAGCCACACGAGGAGTACACAGTTTGACAGCCCGGAGGAAGTTCTGGAGAGGGACGAATTAAAGAAGATGCTGGCGGAAGCGTTGGAACTTTTAACGGAGAAAGAGCGCAAGGTCATTGTTTTATATTATTATGAAGAACTAACACTAAAGGAAATCAGCAGTATCCTGGAAGTATCGGAATCCAGGATATCACAGCTGCATACAAGGGCACTTCAGAAGATGCGGGTAAAATTGGGAAATTATATCGGTATTCTGACAGAAGCAGGCGGGAAGTAACAGGTGTATACATGAATGGATATTTTAGGCTCGTGAACGAGGCGGACAAAACAAGCCTCAAATTGATTCCACCAGCCAAAGGAGGAAAACCGATCAACATCAATGATGTCATTGAGTATATGACGATGAAAGACTATGCGTGTGATCTTCCTTCGTTAAAACGTGCAGTTGATGCATCTGTGGATCATGAAATAATGTTTCTCTTAGAGCAGGGAAAAAGATCTCCCGAGCGCGAATGCTATAAGCTGACGATCACACCGGATAAAATGCAGGCATATGCAAGAGTCTATGCGGCATCTGAGGGTGGTGTTGAGCTGACGATGGGAGAAATCCTGCGCGATCTTGAGGCGAAGGGCGTTAAATACGGCATCAAAAAGGATGCGATTGAACAGTTTTTACAGAATAAGGAATATTGTGAGGATATATTGTTTGCAGAGGGTATGCTGCCCACACGGGGTAAGGATGCCTATATAGAGTACAATTTTAATACTGATAAGAAAGCTAAACCCACATTAAAGGAAGACGGTAGTGTGGATTTCTTCAATTTAAATATATTGAACCACTGTAACAAAGGCGATGTTCTTGCTATCCTGCACAAAGAGGAAGAAGGGAAAGAGGGCAGGGACATTTTTGGAACACGTTTAAAACCGGCAGAAGTTAAGAAAGTAAAGTTAAAATTCGGCAATAACATTGATTTGTCAGAGGACGGTATGACGCTCACATCGCAGGTAGACGGGCATGTCGAACTGGTGGATGAGGAAGTGTTTGTATCAGACATGCTTGAAGTGGAGAATGTGGACAATTCCACGGGGAACATAGAGTATGAAGGAAGTGTTCAGGTCAACGGCAATGTCACCACGAACTTTACCGTAAAAGCGCAGGGAGATATTATTGTAAAAGGAGTTGTGGAAGGCGCTGTTCTGCAGGCAGGCGGTAATATTATTATTGCCAGGGGCATGAATGGCATGGGGAAAGGCGCTTTGCAGGCAGGCGGCAATATCGTTGCCAAATTCCTCCAGAATGCTGATGCGCATGCGAGTGGATACATTGCATCGGAGTCCATACTGCACAGCAGGATCACAGCGGGCACAGAGGTAAATGTAGACGGCAGAAGGGGATTTATTACCGGGGGAAAGGTATGCGCCGCAGGCAGTATCAATGTCAAGACGCTCGGCTCGGAGATGGGCGCTGATACGACTGTTGAGGTGGGCGCCGACCCGACCATAAAGAACCGCATTGCGCAGCTGCAGAAATTGATTGAAGAAGATAAGAAAACATTACAGACTGTCCAGCCGGTACTTGTAGCGGCGAAACAGAAGATGAATCAGGGCATTAAGCTGAGTCAGGAACAGCTTAGGCATATACAGTCACTCGCGCTCGTCAATCAGCAAAAGAGTGAAGCGGTTAAGGCAAATGAGGCAGAACTGCAGGAGATGATGGAACTTGCAGGCAATACTACGGAGGCACAGGTCAGAGTGAAGGGAATGGTCTATCCCGGTACGAAGATATGTATCGGTGATGTCTCCATGACCGTGCAGAAGAACGCACAGTACTGCCGGTTTGTCAGGGAACGCGGTGATGTCAGGATAGCTCCATTTTAATATTTTAAAAGTGATAAAACTTGCATGATCTGTATAGAATAAGCAGCAGTAGGAAACGTCGTATGTGAAAACGGTCATATAACGGGAGGCAGGGTAAGATGGCAATAGGATTTGTTGAACTTCAGGGACAGATCACGAGGGCACAGGATTTTACAACGGTCAAGCATAATGAAGATACCAAGGGCATGGTTGAACAGGCGAATTTCGGGCAGCAGATGACCAAACAGGTTGAAAAGCAGGTCAACAGGGTCAATAAGGGTGATCAGCCGGAGTATCATGAGCGCAAGTTTGACGCCAAGGATAAAGGCAGCAACGAGTATCACGGTGACGGCGGACAGGCACGGAAGAGGAAGAAGACTGAAAATCCTGATGGCAAAGTACTCATGAAAAAGGCGGAAAAAATCGATTTTTCTGTTTGAAATACCATGGGCATAGAAGGGAACGGAGAAAGATGAGTGCAACAGAAATTATTCTGATTGTTATCGGGGTGGCGGTATTCCTGTTAGGGTATCTGATGCCTGCCAGAAAAAAAGATATAGACGAAGAGGTACAACTGATCAGCGAAGACGAGGTCAGAAAAATGGTTGCCGGGGAAGTGGAACATGTCAAGGAGAGAATTGACGATATCGTCGAGGAGACTGTCAGTTATTCGATGGAGAAGGCAGAACGGGCGATGGAGCGGCTGACCAACGAAAAGATCATGGCAGTCAACGAATACTCGGATACCGTACTGGAGGAAATCAATAAGAATCATAAAGAAGTGGTATTTCTGTATGATATGCTGAATGATAAGCATGATAACCTGATGTCCGCCATCAATGAAGCGACAGTAGCAGCGGATGAGATCAAGCAGACTGTAAAAGATGCTGAGATCACGGCGAACGAGGCTGCGGACAGGCTTGATGCGGTGATGCAGGCGATTGACGAGGCGGAAGAAACGGTTCAGGATGCAGAAAATACAGCCATGCGGGTAGAAGATGCGTCACAGAGGGCAATGAATACGGTTATTCAGGCGGTTGAGAGCGCAAAGAGTAGTCTTGCGGTGATCCGCAGCGCCGGAGCTTACCGTGAAGAAACGGTTCAGAGGGCACAGGAACGGATTCCAAATGAAGACATCACGAAAGTTCCGGAGCAAGGGCCGGAAGAAATGTCTGCGGCAATGGGCAGGGTGGAAACTGCCAGAGAAGAAACGTGGAAAGAAAACGCTGAGAGTGCGGTAGATGAACCGGAGTCGGATATGGTTATGGCGGATGAAGCCCCGGTGGTTTCCGGACGGGTAATTCATGCGGCGCCAGATGCAGAAGAAGAGACGGAAGACTTTAAACCGATTTCGCCTAGACGGGTGGAGATCATTCATCAGCCGGACGGCGATTATGTGGCTGAGAATGCTGAGGAGATGTCTACCAGCGAGGCATTTGCAAACATGGGTATTTTTGGCCCGAAGACAGAGAGGGCGGAAGTGCCGGTCAAGAAGACGAGGCTGCGGAGAAGTACCAGGCGGGATCGGGTACAGGAGAACGCTTCCGGCGTGGATATACAGTTTGCCCAGGGGAGGGATAACGGGCGTAATAGTAACGAGAGAATCCTGGAACTGCATAAAGCGGGCAAATCGAATATGGCGATTGCCAAAGAACTTGGTCTGGGGCTTGGTGAAGTAAAACTGGTTATTGATCTGTTTGAAGGGATATAGAAGCTTGGGCTGATCGTATAAAAGGTGACAATACATGGAACGGAAATATTATTTGCGCGGACTTGGACTTGGTATTGTGATGACGGCTATTATCATGGGTGTGGCGTTATCCAAGAATAAGTCCATGACGGATGAGGAAATCATGGCAAGGGCGAAAGAACTCGGTATGGTGGAGAACACAGTTCTGGCGGATATGGGCAGTGACAATACGGAAGACGTTATGGATGATGAAAGCCCTGACAAAACAGACGCTGATAGCCTGCAGGACATGACACAGGCGGAAACGGATATGCCGGCAGAGGATGATGCGGCGGCTGGAAATGAAGAAAAAGATGGAGCAGCCGAAGATGCAGGGAAAGCCGAAGAAGAGACAGTTGAGCCGGTTGGAGAAGGGGCAGCCGGCAATGCCAGGGAAAGCGGTGCAGCAGATGTCAGCGCAGACGAAACCGCAGATGCCGAAGACGGTGAGCGGGAAGAAGATGTCAAAGAGATCATTACCTCTGCTGTGGTCAAGACGATTACGGTCAATGGCGGGGACGGTTCCTATACGGTGGCAAGGAAACTTGCCGATGCAGGCGTGGTGACTTCGGCGGAGACTTTTGATACCTTTCTGTGTGAGCACGGTTATGATAAGCGGCTGCGGACAGGAACTTTTTCGATTCCGGCGGATGCCAGTGACGAACAGATTGCAAGAATTGTGACCGGTGCGGAATAAAAGATTATAAAAGCATGTAAAGACCCCTTGCAAAAGGGGTCTTTTTATGATAACCTTTTAAAGTATGTAACTAAGTAATCACGTATGTCAGTGTATAAGCGCCTTAAGCATAAGCACACTTGTAACTGCCGGTGCTTCGTGACGCAGAAGTGGCAGTGGAGATATGGCATATGGAAGAACAACCAAATGGAGGTAGAGACATGAGCGTTATTTCAATGAAACAGTTATTAGAAGCAGGTGTTCATTTTGGACATCAGACAAGAAGATGGAATCCTAAGATGGCTCCTTATATCTTCACAGAGAGAAATGGTATCCACATCATCGACTTACAGAAGTCCGTAGGCAAGGTTGATGAGGCTTATAGGGCAGTGTTTGATGTGGCATCCCAGGGCGGAACCATTCTTTTTGTAGGCACTAAGAAACAGGCACAGGATGCTGTCAAGACAGAGGCAGAGCGCTGTGGCATGTACTATGTCAATGAGAGATGGCTGGGCGGTATGCTCACCAACTTTAAGACGATCCGGTCGAGAATTGACAGATTGAAAGCGATCGAGACAATGTCTGAGGACGGTACTTTTGATGTACTTCCTAAGAAAGAGGTTATCCAGATCAGGAAAGAGTGGGAGAAGTTAGAGAAGAACCTGGGTGGAATTAAGAACATGACCAGAATCCCCGATTGTATCTTCGTAGTCGATCCTAAGAAAGAGAGAATCTGTGTGCAGGAAGCCCATACACTGGGTATTACACTGATCGGTATCGGCGATACAAACTGTGATCCCGATGAATTGGATTATATCATTCCCGGTAATGATGATGCGATCAGAGCGGTGAAACTGATTGTTTCTAAGATGGCGGATGCCGTAATCGAAGCGAATCAGGGTGCCGAGGAGTATGTAGAGGAAGCGGAAGCTGAGAAGATGGAAGAGGCAGACGAGGCTGAGGCATAATAGGATAAAACGGCGGTCTAAATGATGACCGCAAGAAGGATTTATCATAAATTTAGAAATAATCAGGAGGACAGATAGATGGCTATTACAGCAGCAATGGTAAAAGAGTTAAGAGAAATGACCGGTGCAGGCATGATGGACTGTAAGAAAGCTCTTGGCGAGACTGATGGCGATATGGATGCAGCGGTTGAGTACTTAAGAAAGAACGGGCAGGCTAAGGCAGAGAAGAAGGCTGGAAGAATTGCAGCAGAGGGACTTTGCCGTGTGGCAATCAAAGATGAAAAGACGGTAGCAGTAGTCGAAGTCAATTCCGAGACGGATTTCGTTGCAAAGAATGAGGATTTTCAGTCATATGTGGAAGCGGTTGCAAAACAGGCAGTTGAATCCGATGCGGCGGATATGGATGCGTTTCTTGCAGAAAGCTGGCACTTAGATTCCTCTAAGACTGTAAAGGATGCGCTGGTTGACAAGATTGCGGTAATTGGCGAGAATCTGACAATCAGAAGGTTCGAGAAGGTTGTTGCAAACGATGGCTGTGCAGTATCTTATGTACATGGCGGCGGCAGAATTGGCGTTATCGTAGAGGCGGCTACGGATGTAGTTAATGATGCAGTCAAGGAAGCGTTGACCAACATTGCTATGCAGGTTGCAGCTCTTTATCCGAAGTATGTATCCACAGACGAAGTTTCTGAGGAGTATAAGGCACATGAGAAAGAGATTCTCACGGAGCAGATCAAGAACGATCCCAAGATGGCAGGAAAGCCTGAGAAAGTGATCGAAGGCGCAGTCAACGGTCGTCTGAATAAGGAGCTGAAAGAGGTATGTCTGTTAGAGCAGGTGTACGTAAAGGCTGAGGACGGTAAGCAGTCTGTAGCGAAGTATCTTGAGCAGGTTGCCAAAGAGAATGGTGCAAATCTTTCGATCAAGAGGTTTGTCCGTTTCGAGACAGGCGAGGGCCTTGAGAAGAAGGAAGAGAACTTTGCGGAAGAGGTTGCTAAGCAGATGGGAATGTAATTCCTAAATTTTATATATTTTATATATAGTTAAGAAGACATCATTACCTACAGAAAGATGGGTGATGATGTCTTTTTTTGAAATAGGAAATTCCTTGGCAATTTTTGAGTTTGCGGAGCGAAGCTCGATTTTTTGTGGAATAGTTTAGGATGAAAACATTAAAATATTTTAATATGAGATAGTTGACATAATCTGTTATCTAATGTTACATTATTTATGTTGACATAATATGGTGTACTATGGAAACCATACGGAAGTGAAAGGAATTGGACACGGATGAAAAAAAGTAGGCCCACAAGACGGCATATCAAATATTTATTCTGTGTGATAGCGGCGGTCATAGGACTGTCGCAGCCGTGGGCGGCTCTGGCGGTAGAAGAGGAAGAGGACATGACGCAGAACGCTGTCCAGGAAGATATGCAGGAGTCTGCGGATGAAGACAATGATGTTGAAAATACCGCTGACGTAGATGAGGTAAAATATATCGCCGAATTTGAGACATTTGCGGAGGAGGATGCCTATTTTCCGTGCATGTACAAGCCTGCACTGGAAGAATTATTGAGTGTTTTTCCGGAAACGGTCAGGGTATGGCTGGAAGGCGAAGAAGATTCGGTTGAGCTTGAAGTTACTTGGGAATGTGAAGAAGATTTTGACAATACACAGGTTGAAATTTATGTTTTTTATCCGAAGTGGGATGAGGCATTGTATGCCATCGCAGACGCGGCGGCAGACAGTGTGGAAATTCCATCCATCACAGTGGAGGTGCCTGTGGAAAGCGGCATCATCAGCGATTTAGAAGGGGCAAAATCCGCCTTGAAGGATATCTCCCAAAAGAGTATTCTTGCGCTTGTCTATTTATGTGATGAATATGAAGTGAAGAAAAATCCTTCCTATGATAGTGAAACGGTTCAGACCGTGCATAGTGGGCAGTCAGTGCAGATTACGGATGTCGAGCTTGATGAGTATGGTTCCGTCTGGTATCGGGTGCTTTTTTATCAGAATGCGACAGAGTATGCAGGGTATGTGGAGAGAGAATATCTTGCGACAGCCAACGAAGACTTTGCTGATTGGGAGGATACCTATCTGAATTTGTCGGCGATTCCTATGGTGATGGCTTTTTCAATGGGATATCCGGATGTGGATCAGTTTCCGGCATCCTATCAGAATGCCCTCTATGCCTTGAAGGAGAAGCATCCGAATTGGACTTTTGTTAAGATGAATACCGGATTGGATTGGAATACTGTCATTGCAAATGAACTGGGAATCAAGAGCCTTATTTCTTCAAAAACTTCGGGATCCTGGCAGAATGGCGTTTATGGGCAGGGATGGAGTTATGCGTCCGAAGGAATTTTGAAATATTATATGGATCCGAGAAACTTTTTGAATGATCCGGCTATTTTCCAGTTTGAGCAGTTGACGTATAATGAGTCGTATCATACGACGAGTTCTGTGCAGGAAGTTATCAAAAATTCTTTTATGCAGTCTGCGATTCCGGGAGACAGCCGGACTTATGCGCAGGCTTTTACACAGATCGGGCAGGAGCAGAATGTCAGTCCGTTCCATCTTGCCGCCAGGGTGCTGCAGGAACAGGGAGCACAGGGGACTTCTCCGCTTATATCCGGTACATATGCGGGATATGAGGGATACTATAATTATTTTAATGTCGAAGCATCTGGAAAAACGAATCTGGAAGTAATTGTAAACGGTTTAAAAAGAGCGGTTGCTTCGGGGTGGAATACGAGGTTTAAGTCCCTGGATGGCGGCGCGGCAGTGATTGGCGGCAATTATATCACAAAGGGACAGGATACCATCTATCTGGAAAAATTTAATGTCTCCAATGGCAAATATGCCAATTTTACACATCAATATATGCAAAATATACAGGCGCCTGCTTCCGAAGCGGCGAATGTCCGCAAGGCATATAACAATGCCGGAGCTTTGGAGAACAGCTTTGTTTTTAATATACCGGTTTATAACAATATGCCGGCTTATGCCTGTTCTAAGCCGGAGACAGTGGATTCCGTTACTTTAAATAAGACGACTGGCAGTCTGGAAGTAAACAAGACAATGACGCTGGTTCCTTACGTTAACGGTTCTAAAGTGGATTATATCAGTGATATGACTTTTACGAGCAGTAATACGTCCGTTGCCATAGTGAACAGCCAAGGGAAGGTTACGGCGGTCTCGCCGGGCACGGCAACGATCAGCTGTACAAGAAGCGGGGCAGATACCGCGACTTGTACGGTGACAGTAATAAAAGCGAATCCCAGCGTGCAGACTCCAGTTTTGTCACCGTATGAGTATCGCGATGGGCTGCAACTGTCCGATATTATTCTGCCGGCTGGGTGGGAATGGGAAAAAGGAAATGTGCAGATAAAAGTGGGAACATTTTCTTATCCGGCAGTGTATACGCCGACTGATACGATCAAATATAATGTGATCAAAAAAGAAATCAGTTTTACGGTGACGAAAGCGCTTCCAGTTTGTAAGACACCGGAAGGACTGGAAGCGAAAACAGGGACGCTGCTGGGGGATATTATACTTCCAAGCGGTTTTGCGTGGGAGAGCGACACAGAGACGGAACTGAAGGAGGCAGGAGAGTATACATTTTATGTATCTTATAATCCGAATGTGAATAATTACTTTACCGTGGAGAATCTTGCAGTTATGGTAGTGGTAACAGGCAAGTCAGCGGAACCTTCGACCAGTGATCAAGGCGGTGGCATAATGCCAGGCGGAAGTACGTCGGGTGGCAGCGGTACGCCCACCAGTGGAAATACGTCAAGCAGCAGTAGTACGTCAACGGGCGGGAATACGTCAAGTGGCAATAGCACAACGACAAGTGGGAATATAGCGAGCGGTGCCAGTACATCAACCGATGGAAATACGTCGAGCAGCAGTACGCTGACGGGCGGAAATGCATCAAGCGGCGATAGTATGATAACAGGCGGAAATACGTCAAGCAGTAGTAGTACATCAACCGGTGGAAACATGCCGAGCAGCAGTACGTCAACCGGTGGAAACGCGTCGGGCAACAGTACGGCAACGGATGGTAATGCATCAGTCAGCAGCACAACAACAGGCGGGAATACATCGAAAGGCAGCAGCACATCAGTCACAGCGGCTGCATCAAGTACCGGCGCTTCGAACAATACTTCGACAATAAATCTGACTGGCAATAATAGTACGGCGTCAGATCAAAGTCAGGTGAATAATAATTTGCCGGTCAATCATACAGGCAGCAGCAATACGCCGGGCAGCAGTATGCCAACAGGTGGAAACACGCCGGACAACAGTACGACAAATAATGATGCTTTGGCATCGAGTGGTGGTATAGTGACCGATCAGTCAAATACGATAGTTATAGCGAGTAATGTCCGTGAAAGTGCAATACCGGCAGGAGATATCAATCAATCAAATGCCGCTGGCGGAAATGTCTCTGGGGAATCGGCAAGGAGTTCACAATCAGGTGACTCACAGACCGCTGCTCTGAAACCGTCCGTAACAATGCAGATGGAAGATACGACTATTTTGACAGCCGAGAAGTTACAGATGGCGAAGGAACAGAATTTTAATCTTGTACTTGACATGGGAAATTCAGCCAGATGGAGCATTGAGATGGATTCCGTTGATCTATCTATAGTGTCGGATGCGGACATGGGAATTACGTTTGGAACGGAAAATATTCCCACGAATCTGATAGCAGAGCTTCTGGATGGAAATAAATATCTGGAGTTTACATTGAGTCACAGCGGAGAGTTTGGCTTTGACCCGGTTTTAGAGGTGGCTTTAGATCCGGTGAACAGCGGAAGATATGCGAATCTGTTTTATTATAATTCGGAAGCGGAGATAATGGAGTATATCTGTTCCTCTGTTATTGATGAGAACGGCGTTGCATCTTTTAAAATGGAGCATGCCTCCAGCTACGTGATCATTGTGAGTGATTCACCGATATCCAGCGTACCTGTTTTAGATGAATCTGATCATCATAGGGCATGGTGGATTGTCGGGAGCGTGATCTGTCTGATTCTGGCTGCGGCCGGAAGTGTGTTCTTTTACTATAAGAAAAGGAAGCTGGCTGATGGAGAGATAGATGATGAAGAGCTAGAAGATGATGAAGAGCCAGAGGATGACGAAGAATTAGAAGAAGATGAAGAGCTGGAAGATGACGAAGAGTCAGAAGAAGATGAAGAGCTGGGAGACGGTGAAGAGTCAGACGACGGGTATGAGGAGGACGAGGAGAGCGACTGGATCGAGGACAAAGACTGGCATGAACCGGAAATGCCCAAAGAAAAACTAACCAACAGATTGGTTGACGACCCTGTGGAAGATGAATGGATAGAAGATGATGAATGGGAACGTGAGAATGAATGGGTAGATGATGAGGAATGGGAGAGAATGAATGCGGGTGGATAAATTTTCTTGTCCAGTTTTCGCAAAAATTTCTTTTCGTAATTCATCAGATATGATATAGTATAAGAGAATATGAAATAAGGAGCAGATGAAGATGGCGGAAACGGATGCCGAACAAGAAGCTCGACAGGCGAGACGAGCACGCATTCGCCGAATCAAGCTATTGATTTTTGTCGTTCCTCTTTTCTCGATAACGATTCTCCTGGGAGTGTGTATTTTCCTGGGAATCCGGCTGCATATGGTCAAGAAAGAACTGCGCGATATGCGGGCTGCAATAGAAGCAACAACCGTTGTGGATCAGATAAACCCGGCAGATGATAATATGGACGGGGAAGATACGAATACTGAACCGGCGTTGTATACAGTGTCTGAGGTGGAAGAATTTACACAGACAGGAATTGCCGAGGAAGAACCATCGGAAGAAGAGACGGATATTCGTAAGGTATATCTGACTTTTGATGACGGACCGAGCAGTAATACGAACCGTATTTTGGATATACTGGCAGATTATGATGTGAAGGCAACCTTTTTTGTTGTCGGGAAAGAAGAGGAAGAATACCAGGCGTTATATAATCGGATTGTGGAGGAAGGGCATACATTGGCGATGCACTCCTACAGTCACAAGTATAATGAGATATATCAATCGTTGGAGAGTTTCAGCGCTGATATGAGTAAATTACAGGAATTTTTGTATGATACGACGGGCGTATGGTGCAGGTACTACAGATTTCCGGGCGGCAGCAGCAACAAGGTGAGCCGGGTGGACATGCATGAATTGATTGATTATATAGAGGATCAGGATATGTCTTATTTTGACTGGAATATTTCTTCCGGTGACGCGGCAAACTCTTATATCAGTTCTGCGGATATTATCAGGAATTGCACCGCAAAGCTTTGGGAGTATGACGAGGCAATCATATTGATGCATGACGCTTCTGACAAAAACTCTACGGTGGCGGCGCTCCCTGAATTGATTGAGACGATTCAGGCAATGGAAGATACGAAGATCCTTCCGATCACGGACGATACGGAACGGATTCATCATATAAGCAATGACTAAAGAATGGAGGATGTGGGAATGGGGTTTTTCTCAGATTTGAAGGAAGACTTATCGCAGGCGGTGAATGAACTGATGCCGGAAGAAGAATTAGAAGCTGCCATGGCAGGGAACGCGGCGCTTGACGATATGTTATCCGAAGAGCAGTTGACGGATCAAACGCCGGAAACTGTGGAAGATGTAAATTTAAGCAGCATGTTGGATAAATTAGAGGGAATGAATACGGCTGATGAACCGTTGGAAGAGGCTGTGATCTCTTCTGATGATACGGCAGATATACCGGAAGAACAACCGCTGGCGGAACCGGAAATACCGGAAGAGCCAGTTGTGCCAAAGCCGACGGTCAAAAAGAAGCCGAAGTCGATACCGGAAGCAATCACGGAACCGGAACCTATTATCGAGCAGGAAGTTCTGATGCCCGAACCGGATCCGATCGCAGAGCTGGAACCGGAGCCAGTGGTTGAGCCGATTGCAGAACCGGAGTCGGTGGAAGAAATACAGGAAGAACAAGAAATATCCGGATTAAGTGGAGAGGAAGAGGAGAATATGGAAGAGCAGACACAAGCACAAGAACAGGTACAGGCACCGGCTAAGCGGGTAGCAGTGGACGAGACGGCAGTTGTAACCGAGGGAATGACCATAACGGGTGATATTGTATCACAGGGGTCTATGGAGTTGATCGGTACTGTCAATGGTAATTTGGACATTTATGGTAAGCTGAACATCACCGGTACGATTCAGGGTGATTCCAAAGCGGCGGAAATTTTCGCAGAGGGAGCTAAGATTACAGGTGAAGTCAACAGTGAGGGCAGCGTTAAGATCGGACAGAGTTCGGTTGTAATCGGTAATATTTCTGCCTCAAGTGCAGTGGTTGCCGGAGCGGTCAAGGGTGATATTGATGTGCACGGACCGGTTATTCTGGATACCACGGCAATCGTTATGGGTAATATCAAATCGAAATCCGTCCAGATCAATAACGGCGCGGTAATTGAAGGTATGTGTTCTCAGTGCTATGCAGATGTGAACCCGTCCTCCTTCTTTGAGGAATTTAAGAAAAGGAAATAAATGAAACAACCAAGCGGGAGAATAGAGCCTATGCGTCGTATACTGTTGAAATTAAGTGGAGAAGCCTTGGCAGGCGACAAAAAGACCGGTTTTGACGAGGAGACCGTGCGCGGTGTGGCTGTGCAGGTCAAAGAGCTGGTGGATGACGGGATTCAGGTCGGGATCGTGATCGGCGGCGGCAATTTCTGGCGCGGACGTTCCAGTGAGAATATTGACAGGACGAAAGCGGATCAGATCGGTATGCTGGCAACGGTCATGAACTGTATTTATGTATCTGAGATTTTCCGTTCGATCGGCATGATGACGAGCATCCTGACGCCTTTTGAATGCGGGTCATTTACGAAGCTGTTTTCAAAAGACAGGGCGAACAAATACTTCGGTAAGAATATGGTAGTCTTCTTTGCCGGCGGAACCGGGCATCCTTATTTTTCCACGGATACGGGAGTGGTGCTTCGGGCGATCGAAGTCGATGCGGACGTTATTCTTCTTGCGAAGGCAGTTGACGGCGTCTATGATGGTGATCCGCGATGCAATCCGGATGCGAAGAAGTACGATCAGGTTTCCATCGATGAAGTGATCGAGAAGAACCTGCAGGTAGTGGATATGACGGCTTCTATTCTGGCGCGGGACAACAAG
>JAMPGN010000140.1 GCA_023663915.1 Eubacterium sp.
TGTGCATCACCCACTCATAACTCGCTCATTTATAAGGCTGTGCATCACCTACTATATTTAGTATACACTATTTTTGGCTGATTACAACATATTTTATGAAATTTTCATTTTCTTACGAATTAGCAGGAATGAAGAAAAATTTGTAATCATGCTTGTTTTGCTTATAATAATAGGGTAGAATATAGATAAAGATAAAATTGCGATAAAATATTGATAAGGAGTGGCACGCATGATACAGATTAGACCCGTTTCAGATTTAAGAAATAAGTTTCCTGACATTGAGAAAATCGTAAATACAGGTGAACCGGTATATCTGACTAAAAATGGATATGGAGCAATGGTGGTACTCAGTTTGGATGAGTATTCTAAACTGACAGATGGTGTTGAAGCTGCATTGGATAAAGCAGACAGGCTTGCGGCAGAATATACTGCCCGGATGAGTCATGAGGAAGTCTTTGATAATCTGCGGAGGAAAATATAAGTGCTCGGTAAAGAATACAGATTGAGATATCTGCCCTTGTATATGATTTGCTTTGCTGCACTGGGATACTTAGATAAGATTAACGATTTATTGGTAAAAGCACAAAATAATACTATTTCTAAAGCGGAATTTCTAATTCTTAAAGACTTTGATTTAGCAGAACTGCGGGCATATGAGCAGGCGAAGGCTCTTGCCGTTGATTTGATTCAAAAATGGTTGGTTAAATATAAATTTAAAGATTGGGTAGTTCATTCTAATGGAGAAGCTGTTACTTTAGCAGAAAAGGAACAACGCGCTAATGAAATTGCTAATAAATTGAGCAATAACAATATATGGAAATCTCATAGGAGGGCTATCAATTTAGAAGAATTAAGAGAAATGAATTTGAAAATCATAGATTACGGAGAAGATAAAGAATTAAGTCGTAGAATTGATGACTATTATTCAATAATGAAAAATTTTGTAGCTAAATATAATTTGGGCGTATTTGTCCATACAAGGAGGTTTTTATAATGAGTATTGTTGATCAGATTCAATCACTTAATATGGAAATGGACGAGCAAAATTGTGCTTTGATAGAAGCGTTGAAAATGTATCATTCTCTAGTAGAGAATAATGTGATACAGCCACGTGAAAATCAATTGAATAAAAGCGGGATTATTCCTCAAATGGTACATTTCAATTCTAAGGAATTATTTTGTCAAAAATTTTAATGATAGTCGGTATGTCGGGAATTTTTCGTATTGCTGAAAAGCGAGGAATAAGCTATGGAAAAACCGGTTTTAAGTCCTGATTTTACAATAGAAGATATTCATAAATTGCGGGAATATAATTATGAAATGACGAAACACATGACTGATCGGGAAAGAATGGATTATTACAACAGTAGAGGAAGGGAAGTGCAGAGAAAGCTGGAAAGAATGCAAGCAGCGAGTGCTTTAGAATAAAAAAGATTGATAAGACTATCCTGTAGAGAAAACCAGCTGAGTTGTATGATATGGCAGAAGAAGTAAAAAACTGATATATGACCCGGCGGAGGAGAGTGCGGTGGAGCTGGTGAAGAGGGGGTTGTGAAGAGAAAAGTCCCCAAGCTTTGATTTGACAGATACAAGGGAATCTGTTAGAATAGAGACACATAAGGGTGCTGCCGATAGACGGCCAGCCTTAGATTAGTTGATTAAAAAAGCAACCGCTATCCTTTGGCTGAGGGGCGGTTACTTTTTTGTGCTTTCGATATATGCGACCAAAATCGTGACCACGATCCCGAGGATCGTCAGTACGATGGAGAGCATCTCAAAATCACTCATGAAGCAAGCCCTCCTTTCCAAGATTTCCCTGTGGGGATTTCTATGTAATCAGAGGGTTCAGTCCCTCTGTAGAAAGACTGACCGCCTACCGTTTCCTGGCAGCACCCATAAGTATATTGTAGCAAAAACCACCGGGCAGCACAATACGGTCTGGCGGCATTTTTGCCACATTTCCCTTCCACCCGGTCATCTATAAGTCACAGAAATTGTCCTCACCCGGATTGACACCATGAAAAAGGTAATTTTAGCCCGCGCCTTCCGCGGGGAGCTGGGGACGAATGATCCGGCGGAGGAAAGTGCGGTGTAGCTGGTGAAGAGGGTGTTGTGAAGGGGAGCGATATGATTGTATTTTATGAGAGAAGTTGATACAATATAAAAAGATGGGAGTGATACTATGTCGAAACAACAGATTATTGCAAATTTGATTTCAACAGCACCAGAGAATAAATTAGATATTATTCTTTCGTTTGTAGAATTTATTTTAAATGAAAAAACGGATATTGATAATATGCTTTTGAGTGAGCCGAGTCTTTCAAGAGACTGGCTTCTTGCAGAGGAGGATGCTGCATGGAAAGATTTATAAAAGGTGACGTTATAGTGCTTCCATTTCCATTTACGGATTTAAGTGCGGCTAAGAAGCGCCCGGCGCTTATTTTATCTGATATCAAGGGTGATGATTATATTATGTTACAGATCACATCTAAAAATGTGAGGGATAATTATGCCATTTCTTTGCAGACCTCCGATTTTGCATCCGGTTCTCTGAAAACAGACAGCAATATACGACCCAATAAGATATTTACTTTAAATAAGCAGCTTATTCTGTATAAAGTAGGGCATTTGGGCAGGAAAAAATTAGAAGAATGTGTTAGTAGTGTATGTGCGATGATTCGGGAAGAATGAATTTAGAAGAAGTAAAGCTTGCAAAATGTCATTATGAGCAAAGACTTTGTAACAAAATATAATTTGAAAAGACGAGTGATATGGAACAAGTATATTTACATCTTGCAGGGCAAAAGAGGGTTCTTGTAAGGTCAACCGCGAGGTAATTCTATTTCTGTATGACTTGATAAATATATGCTGGAACTTGAAGAAGCAGCGATAGAACAAAGAAAAGAGAATTAAATTAGGATATGGCGTCCATCCTCCGGATCGACACCATGAAAAAGGTAATTTTAGCCCGCGCCTTCCGCGGGGAGCTGGGGACGAATGATCCGGCGGAGGAGAGTGCGGTGGAGCTGGTGAAAGCGGTGTTGTGAAGAAAATGTTTTAAGTAAAGCGATGTAAGCGGATTGAAATTAAAAATTTTGTGAAGTCTTGTGACATACATTATTTATAGTCCGCATAATCTGCCTTGTCTGATATCGAGAGTTTGGCTTGTAAGGACTTAAGCGCTTCCTTTAAACTCAGGTTTTCGGTGATCAAAGCAGCATTTCCTTCTGTGAGTTTCTTTTTATCTTCATTTAATGAAGTGATAGCAGCATTCTTTTGGGCTAATTTATAATGAACTTCTGGAAAATATTTTTGCAGAGCGAGAGATTCGATCTGCCTATATGTATCAGAGTTTAGATTTATGCGACCAGTGTGTTGATAGAGAATCCGATTAATACTTACGGTACGGATGTCATTAAGTTTTAATACAGAATCATGTGTGATAAATGGAAATTCGTTATTTTTAAGCAGAAACATATCACTTTTGGAATTAGGATAGTCAATGGGATGGTATACATCCGGGTGTTTTGTAGGTGAATAGGAGAAGATAGGGAGAACATATAATAGCTTTTTCTTCACACCAATTACAAGTCCCCTGTGCTCGTAGGACATTTCCGGAATATAGTTTTTGCCGAATTCAAACTGGTAGATTTCCCCCTTTTTTACGGTACGGAATTGAAGCGTTTTTTTTCGGTTATCTGCCCACCTATAGTCTGATTTGGAAAAACGGTTAAGTTCATCAGAAGAGTATATGTTTTCGAGGATTGTATCATTTGTCCTGGTTTGTGCTTTTATGTATTCTTTCAATCAGACGATCTCCTTAGTTTAATAGTAAAAGGGTATGGCGCTAACCATACCCTGCTCTGGTTGCCCAGAGAGACCTTGTCGGTCAAATTATCCTTTCCCGTGTGACTTTGTCAGTCAAAAAGCACTTTTGTAAGTGTGAAAGAATATTAGAGGATATAAAAACCTCTATTTTTATTATATACATTTTTGAAAGAAAAACCAGTGGATTTTAAAACTTTTTTATGTCGTTTCGTTTGTAGAATTTATTTTAAGTGAAAAAACGGATATTGATAATATGCTCCGGAGTGAGCTGAGTTTTTCAAGAGACTGGCTTCTCGCAGAGGAGGATGCTGCATGGCAAGAAAATACGAATACACCCTGACTTCCGTGGAAATCCGTGAATTTTGCCGCAAGGCGATGACAGAGCAGCTCAAAACCCGTCAGAAGGGTTGGGTATTTTTGGCGCTGCTTATCATAGCGGACGGGCTTTTACTCCCAGAGGGTGTCGGTGTGATCGCTCTGATGCTTGCACTGGTATTTTGTATCTCAGCGTGGCGGAATTATGCGCTCATCCGCAGGCAGGTGGAAGGGCAGCCATGGACACTCCAGATGGAAGGCGGTATGTTGAAGGTGCGGCGGGGCAATTACAGCGAAATGCCCTGCGCGGGTATCCGGTTTATCCGTGTTACGCGCCGTCTGCTGATGCTGGGCTATCTGCAGTCGGCAAACAGACCGGCGTGGTATGTGATGCCGCTGCGGGTGTTTGCAAATAAGCAGGAGCAGGAGGCGTTTATCAATCAGCTTCGCAATCCGTGGCAGACGTACGCGGCAGGCGGTTTTGGCGGGACGGAGAACAGTGCAGGGATGATTGCGAACGCAACGGGGGAGGCGCCGGCTCAGGTTTATTTACAGTTATCCTATATGCTGGATGAGGAGAAGTGGGTGCATTATAACAGGGGTGCGGCATCCCTTATCCATGCGGGCACGCTGGGGAAAAAAGAACGTTGGCGGGCGATGCTGCTTTGGGGTGGTATCATGGCAGTGTTTATTCCCGCTTGTGTTTCTCTGGCGGCAGGCGGCTTCAGCTGGGTTACGGCGGTATCCGGCATTCTTCTTGCTCTGCTCCTGAACCTGCGTCTCTTTTTCAGGGATCCGGAGAAGGCGCTGCGCAGACAGATCCGTATGCCGGCCGTAGCGGCAAGGGAGTGCGGGCTATGGCAGATTTCTTTTTCCGAGGAAGGTGTTATGGCAAAACAGCCCGGTGGGATGAAGAATCTTTATGTCTGGGAAAATCTGGGATGGTTGGTGGAATCGGAGACAGCTTTCTATCTTTTTGACAGGGACAAAAGGCGGTTTGTGACGGTAGCGAAAGAGAGTTTTTTAGACTGGGATCAGGTGGGGGTTTTGCACCGGCTCTGTGAGGATTGTCTTCCGTTTTTTCGCAGATTTACCGTAAGTTTATCCTTTCCTGCTTTGCAGCTCCTTCCGGTACTGGCTGGGTGAAATATGATAATAATTGCGGAACGCCCTGCTGAAATAATGGTTGTCGGCGTAGCCCAGCCGCTCGGCGATCTCAATGATCTTATTATTCTCATCTTCTAAAAGCTCCTTGGCGCGTTCCATGCGCAGCTTCTGGACATACTCGTAAATGGTGCAGCCGTAGCGGTTGCGGAAAAGCCTTGTCAGATACTCGGTCGAGAAAAAATACTGCTCCGCAAACATAGTGATGCGGATGTTCTGGTTGTAGTGGCTGTCCACATATTCCCTGATGATGGTAACTACCTCTTCCGGGGAGATGTTTGCCTGTGAAGTTCCGCCTTCGGGGGAGAAAACAGCATCTGGATCAAGGCGCAGGATTGCCTTTTCAATTGCGCTGTTTAAGGCTTCTTCTTCCACGGGCTTTAACAGATATTCGCAGGCGCCGTAGCGGAGCGCCTGCTGCGCATAGCTGAACTGGTCATAGCCGCTGACGACGATATACTGGCTGTCCGGAAATTCCTGAGAGGCAGCCTGCAGGAAGGATGCGCCGTCCATGACGGGCATATTCATATCCACGAAGACGATGTGCGGGCGAAATTCCCGCATTGCCTGCAGGGCGTCTTTGCCGTTGATGGCAAGGCGCGGCTGTTCGATCCGGTAGGCGTTCCAGTGCCCGAGTTTCTGGATTGCGATCTGTACGGGTTTTTCATCGTCGATGATCAGGGCTTTATACATAAGAATCTCCTTTCAAAGCGGGAAGAAACAGGGTGATCCTAGTGTATTCCGCTTCTTTTGTTTCGATGGTGAGGGAGGCGGGGGCGTCGTAGAGCAGTTTCAGGCGGCTGTGCAGGTTTGCCAGTCCGATGCCGCCGTATTTTCCGGTGTTTTCCTGTCTGTCAAAATCAGCATACAGCTTCGACAGCTGATCCTTTGCAATGCCGCAGCCGTTGTCCTGCACGGTGATTGTGACAGTGCCTTCATGGTAACGGGCGGATACCTCGATGCAGATGGTTTTGATACTGTTTGACTTTCCGTGGATAATAGAGTTTTCTACCAGCGTCTGGATGCTGATTTTCGGGATCAGGCAGTCCAGGGTTTCAGGATCAATATCGCTGGAAAATGTCAGGGAATCGTCCATGCGGATCTTCTGCAGGAAGATATAATTGTCTACATAGCTCATCTCGCGCTGCAGCGGCACCAGTGTGTCCCCTTTGATGGTATAGCGCAGACCGGAAGCGAGCGCGGTGATCATTTTATGGATCTGCGGCTGGCCGTTGACCAGCGCTTCTGTGGAGACCGCCTGCAGGGTATTGTAGAGAAAATGCGGGTTCAGCTGCGCTTCCAGAGCTGCGAGCCGGGCGTCTTTTTCGCTCAGTTCCGCCACATAGGTGCGGCGGATCAGCTGGTCGATATGCGCGACCATGGAATTGAAGCTGTCTGAAAGGTGGCGGATCTCCTGGCTGCCCTCCGCATGGATCTGTGTGCGGAAGTCGCCTTCGCCGGTGCGCTGCATCTGCGCCGCCAGCATTTTCAGCGGAATGGTCAGAAGGCGCAGCAGCATATAGATCATGAGCACCGTGACCAGCCAGACGCCGATGCCGCTTGCGATAATGGAGGAGCGCAGCTGCCCGATCTGGGAATCAATGTAAGAGAGCGGCGTCAGGCTTACCAGGCTGATGCCGGAGGAGGCGCTTTTCGATTCCACACAGAGAAAAGGTTCTTCTGCCAGCGTCAGTGTATCATAGCCTTTGGGCTGCCGCTCTTTTTGTGACATGAGCGTCACAAAAGAGATATTTTCCGGAAAATAATCGGGATGATTGGAAAAAAGCAGTTCTCCATTGTCGTTGAAAAAAGCGATGACTTCGCCGTGCGCCGCATGGTTTTCCAAAAGCGATTTGGCATAGCTGCTATCCAGTTCCAGACGGACGACTGCCTGCCGGACTTTTCCCTTGACCTGGAAGAGCGAGTGGTAATAGACCAGATTGGTCAATCCACTGGTTTTTATGCTGCGGTTTAAGGGGTTCTCCTCACACTCGCGCAGAGCGTCTGCTGCGCCTTCGGGTTCGGCTTCCCTGGAAGTAAAGTGCTGCTCGCTGCCGCTGCGCCCGACAGAAAGCTTCTGGTGGAGCAGATAGAGTTCATAGTTCAGAATGTCGCTGCGGGTATAATAATAGTAGTACATCTGCTGCTTGGCATAGGAAATCTGGTCGGAGGTCAGGGGCGTATCCTGCTCCACGATGCGGGTAAAGCGGGAATCGTAGTAGGGCTGGATACAGAAATTCGCAAGCTCCGAGAGATAATTGTCCAGATTTTCCACTTCCAGCTTCAGGATGGTACGGGTGGTGTCAATCTGATTGTTGATGGTGAGCGACCGCGTGGAGGTATAATCCTTGTAGATCAGATACCCGGATACCAGGGTGGTGATCAATATCATAAACAGGGTAAGCTGTACCCAGAGAGAAGTGCGGTTTAAAATTGTCTTACAGTGTTTTTGTATCCATTTCATGTTACTCTGATGCTCCGTAACGCTTTGGTGCGCTATTGTGCAAAGTGTTGTCCGCACTTCGGCGCATTTCAACGTTTTCTACAAAATATATCATACTATATTCTGAAATTTCTGACAATACTAATAAAAACTGTTCGGAAATCTGCACCCATCTGTTTGGAATTTTCCATTTTTCTGCTAATTTGAATCAGATAAAATAAAAAGAAAACGGAAAGGACCCTTCATCTTATGAGCAGAAAAGCGAAAAGACAAATGGAGACAGTGCTGTTTTCCCTGCCGGCGATCATTCTGGTGTGCCTGATGATGTATCTGCCGTTTATCTTAAGCGGCTATTACTCCCTGACAGAGTGGAACGGCATTTCCAAGGAAGCGAAGTTCATTGGCCTGGAAAATTTTAAGACCATCTTCCGGACAAGCGGAGAGTTTCTGGCTTCCCTCTGGTTTACGGCACGTTATACCTTTTTCTTTGTGGTATTCTCGAATATATTCGCACTGGCGCTGGCGGTGGTGCTCACAAAGAAATTCCGGGCGGCGAACTTTTTCCGGGGCGTCTTCTTTATTCCTTATATCATGAGTATGACCATCGTAGGCTTTATCTGGAAGTTCATCTTTACCAGCGGCTTTGAAAAGCTGTACGAGATGACAGAGTGGGGCGTGTGGAATTTCAGCTGGCTGGGCGACGTCAAGCTGGTATTTTACTCGGTGGCGTTTGTGGGCGTATGGCAGTCCCTTGGCTTTTACATTGTGCTCTACATAGCGGGCTTACAGGCAGTGCCGAGCGATGTGCTGGAAGCGGCGGTGGTGGACGGCGCGACCGGCAGGCAGAAATTCTTTAAGGTGACGCTGCCGTTACTCGGTCCTTCCTTCACGACCTGTATCTTTATGTCGCTGACGAACGGCTTAAAGGTGTTTGATATCATCCTGGCACTGACCAAGGGCGGACCGGGCACGGCGACAAACAGCGTGACCTTACAGATTTATAAGGAAGCCTTTACCAGCAATAATTACGGGCTCGGTTCTGCGGAATCCATCATTTATTTCCTGTTCGTACTTATTATAACACAGCTGGTATTAAAAGCCTTTAGCAGAAAGGAGGTCGATCTGTAATGCGTCGCGAAACCAAAAGAAGAATCAGTAAATGGACCATGGTCATCTGTCTTCTGATCGTAGCCTGTTTCTATATTTATCCGGTATTTTTGATGGTGATGAACTCCTTTAAGCCCTTTGGCGAGATCATCGGCGATGTGCTGGCGTTCCCGAAGAGCCCGAACCTGGAAAACTACACGTATGTGATAAAAAAGATGAAGTACGCGCTTCTTTTCCGCAACAACGTGATCATTACCGTGATCGGACTTGTGGGCATCGTGGCATTTTCCTCCATGGCGGCATTTATTCTGGAGAGGAGAGAAGGCGTTTACGTAAAGATTGCGCACACGCTTATCATTACACCGATGCTGATTCCCTTCCAGGCGATCATGATTACATTGCTGAAGTCGATGAATGTGCTGCATCTTTCCGGCAGTAAAATCGGCCTGGGTATCCAGTATTGGGGCTTCGGCATCCCGATGGCGACCTTTATCATCTATAACTTTATGAAGACCATCCCCAGGGAGCTGGACGAGAGCGCGACCATAGACGGCGCTTCCACCTTCCGCACCTTTGTCTCGATCATCTTTCCGCTTCTGAAATCGGTGATCGTAACCGTGATCGTGCTGGATGTGATGTGGATCTGGAACGACTTCCTGTTGCCGCTTTTGATGGTTAACAGCAATAATGAGACCAAGACGCTGGTGCTGGCGGCATACACTTTCGTCGGTCAGATGAATACCAAGTGGAATTACGCATTGACTGCCATGGTACTGGCAATTGTGCCCTCTATTATCGTCTTTATCCTGCTGCAGAAATACATCGTGGAAGGCGTTGTGGCAGGCGCGGTCAAGGGTTAAAAGGAGAAAAAGGTTATTGAGTAAAACGGTCAATGATTGATTTATGATCATGCTGTTTTGCTTGATGATAGATAACTATATGGCACCCATACCATCAACAAACTATGGGAGAAGGAGGATATACATGAAAAAGAAAGCACTCAGTGTATTGTTGTGCACCGCTATGCTGACCACGATGTTAGCCGGCTGTGGCGGCGGCGCAGAAGAGACAGCGCCTGCAGCGGAGGCTCCGGCAGCGGAAGCGCCTGCGGCAGAAGATTCCGCAGCGGAAGAAGCGCCTGCAGCAGAAGCGCCGGCGGCAAGCTCCGATGAGGAGGCGGAGATTTATATGTTCATCGCATCTCCGGAGTATGCGGACGCGATCGGCGAACTGATTGATGCTTACAAAGAGGTAGCGCCCAATGTAACCATTAATTACGAAACAACCCAGAACGATTATCCTACCTTGTTGAAGGCGAAGTTAAATTCCGGCGAAGTGCCCGATATCTTTTCTTCCACTTCCGGTAAGGAGATCGACGTATACAAGGAGTATTCGTTTGACTTAACCGGTCAGGCGCTGGAAGGTACAATGCAGGATGCGGTGAAGTCTGTTATGGCTTCTTCTGAGGAAGGTTCCGGTCTTTACGGTATCGCGATCAAGGGTAACTATTTTGGTATCGTTTATAACAAGGCGATCTTTGAGGAGTGCGGTATCACCGAGTTCCCCGCGACTGTCAGCGAGATGGAAGCAGCCTGCGAGAAGATCGCGGCGGCAGGCTATAAGCCTTTTTCCACCGGTTTCAGCGAGTGGTGGGTATTCAAGCATGTAGGACAGCACTTCGTAGATGCGGCAGCAGCAAATGCCGGCATTTCTACCGCAGAGCTGGTAGCAAGGTTTGAGAAGGGCGAGGCAAAGGTTTCCGATTATCCGGAGATGTACAATAACTTCTTTAATTTCATCGACCTGGCAGTGAAGTATGGCGATGACAAGCCTCTGGAGACCGCTCTGGACGGCGAACTTTCCGCACTCGGCACCGGCAAGGCGGCTATGATCTGCGGTCAGGGCGCATGGGTAGAGGCGGATGTGCTGGCGATTGATCCTGATTTACAGATCGGCTTCAACGGCTATCCGGTAACTGATGATGCGGCGCAGTGCCAGGTAATCGGCGGTTCCGACCAGGCGCTCCGTATTTCCAAGGATTCTGCAGTATTACAGCCGACCCTTGATTTCATCAACTGGTGGTACACTTCTGATTACGGCAAGACCTGGTTCACGGATGTGGCAGGCGTGGTTCCGCCCATCGTATCCGATCAGGAGAGCACCTTTGAGGTCATCAAACAGGGCGACGCACTGAGTGCAGAAAAAGGCGCGGCTGATCTGGCGATCTGCTATTCTACAGACAGCTGGCATCAGACCTTTGGTGAGATCATGCAGTCTTATATCGCAGGCGAGCTGGATAAGGATGCAGCCTGTGCACAGATCGAAGAGCAGTGGGCAGCGATCGACGGCGCACAGTAACTGTGCGAAAAGAAATTCTAATGCTCACAGCAAGGGCTGTTTCGCAAAGAATTTCTAAGTTTCGCACGGGAGAATACCATAGAACGGTATTCTCCGTATGAGAGATATCTGAAAGATATCCGAAATGACAGAAATATGTGGCGCGGCGGTTGTCGTGCCACATTTTTTAGTATTATAATCAAAGAAGCGAATAGAGTAGAATATTTAGGAAAGAATTACGAAGTAATTCTTTGGTCGCAGACTGCTGCGTCTGCGGCACAGAACGGAGGAGGCAGATATGAAATTTACGGAAGGTTACTGGGTCCGCAGCGAGCGGATCGCGCCATCCTACGCATCCCAGGGCTTTTATGCGGACCGTACCGAGCGGGGGATGCGGATTGTCGCGCCGGAAAGAAAGATCTTAAACCGGGGCGATGCACAGAATATCACGACGATCACCATTGACTTTATCGCCTTTGCAGAGAATAACATTCTGGTGAAGGCAAGGCATTACGAGAATGT
>JAMPGN010000141.1 GCA_023663915.1 Eubacterium sp.
GGATTATCTGGTGGGACGAGGCGTGCCTTTCCGGGATGCACACGGCATCATCGGCAGGCTGGTGTTATATTGTATCGATAAAAAATGCAGTATTGAAGATTTGTCTATTGAGGAATTAAAAGAGATCAGTCCGGTCTTTGAGGAAGACGTTTACGAGGCGATCCGCTTAAAGACCTGTGTGGAGAAGAGATTGACCGTGGGAGCGCCAGGGCCGGCAGCGATGCGGGAAGTTATTGCCATTCAGAAAGAGTATCTTGCAAAGAGCTGGCAGGAAGAGGACGAGATCGATATTCCGAAATAGATTTGGCAGGGAGAGGAGAATGGGAAAATGAGTGACAAATTGAAAGTAGGCATTTTAGGTGGAACCGGTATGGTCGGGCAGAGATTTATCGCACTGCTTGAGAATCATCCGTGGTTTGAGGTGACGACGATCGCCGCAAGCCCGCGCTCTGCCGGCAAGACATATATGGAAGCGGCGGGCGACCGCTGGAAAATGACGACGCCTATGCCGGATGCAGTTAAGAATATTATTGTTAAGAATGTAAATGAAGTTGAACAGGTGGCGGCGGAAGTCGATTTCGTGTTTTCTGCGGTAGACATGACCAGGGATGAGATTCGGAAGATTGAGGAAGAGTATGCAAAGGCAGAGACTCCCGTCGTATCCAATAACAGCGCCCACCGCTGGACGCCCGATGTGCCGATGGTGATTCCGGAGATCAATCCGGAACATTTCGAGGTGATTGAGGCACAGAAGAAACGTCTTGGAACAAGCAGAGGCTTCATTGCGGTCAAACCGAACTGCTCCATTCAGAGTTATGCGCCGGTGCTTACCGCATGGCAGGAGTTTGAGCCTTACGAGGTAGTCGCTACGACTTATCAGGCGATTTCCGGCGCGGGCAAGACCTTTCAGGACTGGCCGGAGATGGTGGAGAATGTGATTCCGTATATCGGCGGTGAGGAAGAGAAAAGCGAGAAAGAGCCGCTCAGGATATGGGGCAGGGTGGAGAACGGCGAGATCGTTCCGGCGACAAGTCCCGTGATTACCTGTCAGTGTATCCGCGTGCCGGTATTAAACGGGCATACTGCCGCCGTATTTGTCAAGTTTAAGAAGAAACCCGCCAAGGAGCAGCTTGTTGAGAAACTGGTGAATTTCAAGGGGCTTCCGCAGGAATTGGAACTGCCCAGCGCACCGAAGCATTTTATCCAGGTGATGGAGGAGGATAACCGTCCGCAGGTAACGCTCGATGTGGACTACGAGAACGGCATGGGAATCAGCGTCGGACGTATCCGGGAAGATCATGTGTACGACTGGAAATTCGTCGGGCTTTCCCATAACACGGTCAGAGGCGCGGCGGGAGGAGCAGTGCTTTGTGCCGAGACGTTGAAGGCGAAAGGGTACATCACGAAGAAATAAGGATATAAGCAGTATGGAAGAATTGAGATGCCAGATTGATCTGTTAAAGGCGATGAACCAGAAATTAAGCAAGGATGAGAAAATGCTCCGACTGATCTGCGAGACCTCAAACAATGCGTTTCTCTATTACAATTATGAGGAGCAAAGGATAGAGACGTTCGCGAACTGGAATCATTTTTTTGATTTTGCAGTCAGGGATATACATGATCTGAACAAGTTGTATGACTGCGTGGAGGAGCAGTATACCATTCCGCTTCAGGAAATTTTTTCGATTGACAGGCAGGGACTTAAGAACCAGTCCATAGAAGTGAAACTGAGAGAAAAGCGTATCTGCATAGAAGTGGAAGTGAACGTTGTCTATGACGCGTTGGGAAATGCCACGGACAAGATCATCCGTTTTAAAGATGTGACGAAATTCAATTCACAGAACGATGAACTGACGTATTTAGCATATTACGATAATTTGACGGGGTTATACAACCGCAATTATTTTATCAGACTGCTTAGCGAGTATTTAAGGTGCGCAGAGGAGGAAAATGAGACGGTTGCGGTTATGTTCATGGATTTTGATGATTTCCGCAGGATCAATGACGGCATGGGAATCATTGTTGGGGATGAGCTTGTTCAGATGTTCGGACAGTTTCTCGCGGAACTGATCGGGGACAATATCATCATTTCCCGTTTTAACAGCGATATTTTCTGCATTGGCATCTATAGTCCCTGCGGGGCAAGAAGCGTGGAAACACTTTACAGGACGATCAAGGAGCGTCTAAAGAAGCCTTTTAAGCTATCAGATGGCAAGGAGATCCTTATCACGGTCAGCGTGGGTGTGGCGGAGTATCCCGATGCGGCCGGGAATCCCCTTGAGCTGATCAACTGCGCTGAAATCGTCATGTTCAAAGTCAAAAGCATGGGCAAGGACAAGATTTTGTATTATAACGGCGCGATTCTGGAGGATTTTCTTAAGAAAGCCAAGATTGAGAACAAACTGAAAGATGCGGTTTTTAAACAGAATTTTACGATGTATTACCAGCCTCAGTTCCGCACAAATGACAAGGCGCTCAGGGGCGTTGAGGCGCTCATACGCTGGAAAGACGATAACGGCAGGATGATCAGCCCCGCCGTGTTCATCCCGATTGCGGAAAAGAGCGGGGCGATCGTGCCGATCGGTACATGGGTGATCGAGGAGAGCCTTCGCGCCTATGCGGATTGGAAACGCAAATATCATTATTCCATGGCACTATCGATCAATATCTCGGCAATCCAGTACAGGCAGCCGGATTTTATCGATCATGTGACCGGGCTGATGGCGCAATATGATGTTTCCCCTTCGGAGATCGAATTGGAGATCACGGAATCTGTACTGATCGATGATTTGGAAGAGGTCACGAAGAAATTGGGCATGCTTAGGGATATCGGAATCAAGATTTCTTTGGATGATTTTGGAACAGGGTATTCTTCGTTGTCTTATCTGAAGGGGCTGCCTATTGATACGCTCAAGATCGATAAGTCCTTTATTGACACGGTGACAACGGATGAGAATACGAGGATTATCACGGAATCCATTATCTATATGGTCAAAAAATTAGGATTTGAGACGATTGCGGAGGGTGTTGAGACGGAAGAGCAGTTCTGTTACTTAAATGAGATCGGCTGTGATAATATCCAGGGATATTTCTTAGGGAAGCCGATGCCGTCGGAGAAGATAGAGGATCTGCTGGCGGATATGACTGCATAATGTGTGAGGGAAGTTATGTTATTAGGCAGGACATCGGAGTTAAAGTACTTGAATAATTACTATGACAGGGAGGGCAGTCAGATCCTGATCGTATATGGGCAGAAGTATATCGGAAAGACGGCTCTTGTCAAGGAGTTTGTCGAGGATAAACAGCACTGCTATTATCTTGCAAGAGCATGCTCGGAGCGTGAGCAGACTTACCAGTGGGGAAGGCAGCTCGCAGAAGAGGGGTATGAGATCGATCCGTTTCCGTCTTTTCATGATATTTTTGTGAAGATAAGCCGGCAGAGCAGAGGCAAGAAAGTACTTGTGATTGATGAATTTCAGAATATTGTCAGGGCGAGCGAACAGTTTATGCGAGAACTTGTCGCTTTTGTGCATAGTCAGTGGAACCGGGATGAAGTTATGGTTGTCCTGTGCAGCTCTTCGATCGGCTGGATTGAAAACAGCATGATCACGCGTATCGGCAATGCCGCTTATGAACTGTCGGGATTCTTAAAGATACGGGAACTTTCCTTTGAAGATATCGTGCAGAGATTTCCGAATTTTCGTATCGAGGAGTGTGTCGAGGCATATGCGATACTGGGCGGTTTTCCGGGACTTTGGAACAAATTTGACGACAGACTGACTATTCAACAGAATATATGCAGGAATATACTGGACACGAATTGCTTTCTCTTTGAGGAAGGGGAACGTATGCTGACCGACCAGCTGCGTGAGCCGGGCGTATACAACACGATCATGGCATCGATCGCGGCAGGAAGGCATAAATTGAACAATCTGTACCTGCACACGGAGTTTTCGCGTGCCAAGATCAGCGTATATCTGAAGAATCTGATTGAACTGGAACTGGTGGAGAAAGTTTTTTCTTACGATACGGCAGGCAAAGAGAATGTCCAGAAGGGCATTTACCGTATCAGCCATCCTTTTGTAGATTTCTATTATACGTATATGTATCCGTATTTAAGTTCCTTGCAGACGATGTCCGTGGGGGAATATTACAATCGCTACATCATGCCGGATTTTCGGAAGTATGTGGCGGGATATTTTAAAGAAGTATGCAGGCAGCATCTTGCCGGATTAAACAGCCGGGACAGACTTCCGATCTCGCTCGACGTTGTGGGCGAGTGGCTCGGCAAAGAGGGAGAACTGGACATCATAGCGCAGGACGAGGAAGGGCGGACGTTGATCGGGCTGTGTAATTGGGAAAAACCGATGACTTATGAGGATTATGAGCATCTTTTGAGCTATGCGAAAAAAGCAAAGATCAACGTGGATTATGTTTATATGTATACGGCGTTCCGGTTTGATGAAAAGCTGAATCTGGAGGCAAAGATAAGACCGAACCTGAAGCTGGTGCAGATTTCAGATTTGTGATTGTTAATGGGGAGTATATGGGAAAAAGTGTTTATATAGCAGAGAAGCCGAGTGTCGCAAGGGAATTTGCCAAGGCTTTGAAGTATAAAATGAGTAACAGGGACGGTTATATGGAGTCCGATGAGGCCGTCGTGACATGGTGTGTGGGACATCTGGTGACGATGAGCTATCCGGAGGTATATGATGAGAAGTATAAAAGATGGTCGCTTGACACGATCCCTTTTATACCGGAAGAGTTTAAGTATGAGGTGATCGCATCGGTCAGGAAACAGTTCCAGATCGTGAGCGGTCTGCTCAATCGGGAAGATGTGGATACCATCTATGTATGCACCGATTCGGGACGCGAAGGAGAATATATTTACCGTTTAGTGGAACAGCAGGCGCATGTGCAGGGCAAGATTCGGAAACGTGTGTGGATCGATTCGCAGACAGAGGAAGAGATCTTACGCGGAATCAGAGAGGCAAAGGATTTGTCTGCGTATGATAACCTGTCAAACGCCGCTTACCTGCGTGCAAAAGAAGATTATCTCATGGGAATCAATTTTTCTCGTGTGTTGACCTTAAAGTATAGCAATCCGATCAAGTCTTATCTGAAAGCAGACAAGGCGGTAGTGTCGGTGGGGCGCGTGATGACGTGCGTGCTCGGCATGGTGGTGAATCGGGAGCGGGAGATCCGGGATTTTGTCAAGATACCTTTTTATAGGGTGCTTGCTAAGATTGATATCGAGGGAAAAGAATGCGTCTGTGAATGGAAAGCGGTGGAAGGGTCGCGCTATTATCAGTCGCCGCTCTTGTACAAAGACACCGGTTTCCTGGAAGAGAAAGATGCCGATGCATTTATACAATATCTGAAAGAAGAACCAACGCTATCGCCCGTCCTTGAGAAGATCGAGAAGAAGAAGGAGACGAAGAATCCGCCACTTTTGTACAATTTGGCGGAATTGCAGAATGATTGCTCCAAACTTTTCAAGATCAGTCCGGACGAGACGCTTAAGATCGCGCAAGAACTTTACGAGAAAAAACTGACGACCTATCCTCGTACCGACGCAAGAGTGTTGTCGAGTGCGGTGGCAAAAGAGATACATAAAAATATCGGTGGTTTAAGGAATTATGATATTGCTGCACCTTACGCGGCGGAAGTGTTGAGTAAAGGAAGTTATAAGACGATCGCTAAGACAAGATATGTGAATGATAAACAGATCACAGATCACTATGCGATCATTCCCACCGGACAAGGATTCGGCGCGCTGAATGGGTTAAATGCGGCAGCGGTCAAGGTATACGAAGTCATCGTGAGGCGTTTTTTAAGCATTTTCTATCCGGCGGCGGTCTATCAGAAAATCAGTTTGAGTGTCAAGATGAAAGGTGAGATATTCAACACGGGATTCAAGGTGTTGGCGGACGCAGGGTATCTTCCCGTAACACAGTACTCTTTTTCCAGGAAAAAGACGGATGGCGAGGAGGGTGAGGAGAAGAAAGACGAGCAGGAGGCCGCCTGTGACACGTCTTTTATGGAAAAACTCAAGACCCTCAGAAAAGGCAGGGAGTTTCAACTGCTTTCTTTGGATAAGAAAGAGGGAGAAACATCACCGCCTAAACGCTATAATTCCGGGACGATGATCCTGACGATGGAGAATGCCGGACAGTTTATTGAGGATGAGGAGCTGCGGGCGCAGATCAAGGGAAGTGGGATCGGCACTTCCGCGACGAGGGCGGAGATCCTTAAGAAGCTGGTGAATATTAAATATCTGGCATTAAATAAGAAGACGCAGATTATTACGCCGACGCTTCTGGGAGAGATGATTTATGAAGTGGTGGCTGGTTCCATCAAGCCGCTTCTTGATCCGAGACTGACGGCAAGCTGGGAGAAAGGTCTGACGCTTGTAGCGACTGGCGAAATCTCGGAGAATGAATATATGATGAAACTGGACGATTTTGTTACGAGAAGGACGAATACGGTGAAGCAGATGCATAACCAATCCGTGCTCTATAATAGATTCTGCTATGTGGCGCAGTTTTATAAGAAATAGCATATCATACATAGATTGAGGAAAAGGCAGGTATAAGAAATGGCATGTTTGAATGACACGAAGATCAGTGAGCTCTATACGTTGGAGGAGACGATCGCAAAAGATATTTTTGAAGGGGCGACGTATCCATGGGAGGTACTGTCAAAGATCAGCGAATTTATTGTGGCACTGGGCAATACACTTCCAGAAGAACTCTATGAGAAGAAGGGCGACAACGTCTGGATTGCCAAGAGCGCCAAGATCTATCCGAGCGCGTGTATCAACGGACCGGCGATCATCGATGAGGAGGCGGAGGTCAGACATTGCGCTTTTATCAGAGGGAATGCAATCGTTGGCAAAGGAGCTGTCGTAGGTAATTCCACAGAGCTTAAAAATGTGATATTATTTAATAAGGTGCAGGTGCCGCATTATAACTATGTGGGTGACAGTATTCTCGGTTACAAGGCGCACATGGGCGCCGGCTCGATCACATCCAATGTCAAGAGCGACAAGACACTGGTGGTCGTCAAGGCAGGCGAGGAGAAATTTGGGACCGGACTTAAGAAATTTGGAGCTATGCTAGGTGACAATGTGGAGGTGGGATGTAATTCGGTATTAAATCCCGGAACGGTTATCGGGAAAGAGACGAATGTATATCCGACATCGATGGTGAGGGGATATATACCGGCACACAGCATTTATAAGAAACAGGGTGAAATAGCGGATAAATACTAGGCATACCATTGCAGTGGTATATGAAAATCAGAATATTTGGGGAGTATGCGTATGGAATTAAACATGGAAAAATTCAGTTCTATGATCGATAATGTGATTACGGGAATATGCTTTTTTGAGTATTATAAGTCCGACAAGACTTTGACGCCCTTTTTTGTCAACGAAGGAATGTTCCGTATGCTGGGATATTCGAGAATCCAGGGCATGAAATTCCTGAAAAAAGTCGAGGTGAGTATTATTCCGGATGATCTTCCGCTCTATCGACAGGCGATTGAGGATGTGCTCAAAGACGACGGTGCCGTTGATGTGGAGTTTCGCACCGTGACGGGGAGCGGTGGACTGCGCTGGCTGTATGTTCGGGGCAATCTGTATTCCAGAGATGGAGACAAGTATGTGATCGTGGCGGTCGTACACGATGTTACTGAGCGCAAGAACGTGGAGGAGGAACTGCATCGGCAGGCGGAAAGACTGAACATCCTATCTGAGGCGGAAAGAGAGAAGATCATAGATTATAATGCCAAGACGGATGTTATGGTTGTCAAGTCTTCTACAGAATTTGGGCTGGAGGGTGAGCATCTCCAGAATAAGTGGATGGAAGAGTTTGACGGCTCCATGATCTACGAGGAAGATCTTGGCTACTTTAAGTCGGTATTCAGAGGGCTTCTGACTTCACCGAAACATGAGACGATCGAGTATCGGACGAAACGTTTTGACGATGATTATACATGGTACCAGGCGAATCTGACTTCACTGCTTGGCACGGAAGGGTATGTGACGAGAGTCGTCGGGCGTATGATTAACATCCATGAGAAGAAGTTAAAAGAGTTAGAACTTCTTCTTCGTGCCGAAAAAGACGGCTTGACAGGATTATATAACAAGAGTGCGACGATACAGCTTTCCACAAATGCGCTCCACGACAGCAAGAATGACACATTAAATGCACTGATGATCGTTGACCTGGATAATTTTAAAGAGGTGAATGACCTTCTCGGACATGCGCGCGGCGATCAGGTGCTTGTCGATGCGGCGGCGGCGCTGAGCGATATATTCAAAGGCGGGGACATCGTCGGGCGTATCGGTGGGGATGAGTTTGTGATCTTTGTGAAAAACTTAAATGAGATCTCGGACGCCGATATTCTTGCGGGCAAGGTTGTGCGGAACGTAAACTTTGAGTTTGATTACGAAGGGACGCCGATCAACGTGACCTGCAGTGTCGGTGTGGCGATCTTTCCGTATCATGGCGGCAATTATGAAGAGTTGTTCCAGAAGGCGGACAAGGCTGTCTATACCGCTAAGGCGAACGGGAAATGCGGATACCGTATCTATGATGCGGCGACGACGATGGCATATCATTCTGCCAGAAAGAACGTGGAATATAATCCCGAAAAAGGCATGGAGATGAACCGTAACATCGAGGATCTGGTGATGCAGGTTCTCTTTGAAGATAAGATTATGGAATCAGCACTCAGATCGGTATTAGAACTTATTACGGTGCAATATCATTTCCATCGAGGATATGTGTGCGGCAACGAGACGCTTCCCATATCGAGAACGGTCCAGTTTGCGGCATCAGGCTATGAGATCGGCAGAGAGACAAAAGAACACTATGAACTGAAGAGAATCGTCAGCGAGATTTTATATGAAACATTCCGCAAAGCTACAGTCATTCATGTTTATGATCTGACGGCAGAAGAAATGCATGACTATTTTCTGGCGGAAGGCATTAAAAGTATGTTTTATTATCCGATCACATCCCACGGCGAGTTCCAGGGGGCTGTTATCTTTGAAAACCATGAGGATGTGCAGTTGGAGTTTCAGGAGAGTGAGATGGAGGAACTGCGCTCGCTGATGCGTATTCTGGAAGCGCATATCCTGCAGATCGGGCTTATGGACAGACTGCGGAATTTTGCGGCGCAGATCGAGATCTTTGATAATCTGGATAGTTTTGTGTATGTGGTCAATCCGGATACCTATGAACTCAGCTTTATCAACAAGAAGGTGCTGATGAGCACACCGGAAGTCAAGATCGGGGATATCTGTTATAAGGCGTTACAGGATAGGAATGCTCCCTGTGACAACTGCGTTTTGAGACATCTTAAGAAGAACGATCCTCACTGCAGATATACGGAGGAAGTATTTAATTTCTCGTTAAGATGCTGGAACCGATGCAGTGCGAGCTGGTTGGAATGCAAGGAAGAAAATGGACTTGCACTTCTAAACTGCATTGATATTTCAGAATATTTTATCGGTTAGGTTGACGAAAAGGTTTTTTTCGTGTATATTTTTTTAGGAAACAGTGTGCTTTAGTGCTTTAAAGTGCACGAGTATTTTTACAGGAGGATTATTATGAAAAAGAAAGCATTAGCATTACTTATGGCAACAGCAGTGTCCGTGACCATGCTTGCAGGCTGTGGTTCTGACGGAGCGGCTGACAGCACAGCGCCTGCGGACAATGCGGCGCAGGAGACGGCAGAAGAAGAGCCTGCCGCTGCGGAAGAAAGTGGAGAAACGGCAGAAGCAGCAGAGAGCGAAGCGGCTCCGGAAGCGGATCAGGTATACAATATCGGTATCTGCCAGTTGTTGGAGCATCCGGCGCTCGATGAAGCAACAAGGGGATTTGAGGACGCTGTCAAAGAGTTGTTTGGGGAAAGCAATGTAAACATTGATTTCCAGAACGCACAGGGCGAGCAGGTGAATTGTTCCACGATCTGTACACAGTTTGTAACAGATGACTATGATCTGATTCTTGCAAATGCCACATCACCATTGCAGTCAGCAGCAGCGGCAACGAATACGATTCCGATTCTGGGAACATCCATTACCGATTATGCCACAGCGCTTGACATTGATGAATGGACCGGGGCAACAGGAACGAACGTGTCTGGAACATCGGATCTTGCACCGTTGGAAGAGCAGGAGAAAATGTTGTTAGAGATGTTCCCTGATGTAAAGAAAGTTGGTATTTTGTACTGTTCCGCAGAGGCAAATTCCAAATATCAGGCAGAAGTGATTGAGAGCTGCTTAGAGGCAGACGGCATTGCCTATGAAGAGTATACAGCGGCGGATTCCAATGAAATTCAGACAATCGTTACCAGTGCATGTGAGTCCTGCGATGTTCTGTATATTCCGACAGATAACACGTTAGCAGGTGCAACAGAAGCAGTTAATAATATTGCACTTCCTGCAGGGGTACCGATTGTAGCAGGAGAAGAAGGCATCTGCAAAGGGTGCGGTACCGTGACTTTGTCAATCAGTTACTATGACATTGGTTATACGGCTGGTGAGATGGCCTATGACATCTTAGCGAATGGCGCGGATGTTTCCACTATGGAAGTGAAATATGCTCCGCAGGTTAAGAAAATGTATAATGCTGCAATTTGTGAAGAATTAGGAATTACCGTTCCGGATGATTATGAAATGATTGCAACGGAATAACATGTGAGTTGGAAGTATATTGAAATTGTAAATTGATTTTGGGCAATTACATAAACCAGTTTTTGTGATAGTGGATTACAAAGAGAAAATATGGGGATGACATATCTGCCATCTCCATATTCTTTTTAAATTTTATTGGTATCAGGGCAGGGAATATTCAGGTAAAATACTGTTTTGATTGATTTTTGACGGAGGTTGCAAAATGATTCTATTATCTCTTAATCCGATGTCTTTCCTTCGGGCGATGCCGGGGGCATGCGCACAGGGGCTTCTTTGGGGTATTATGGCGCTGGGAGTTTATATTACATTCCGGCTCTTGGATTTCGCTGATCTGACGGTGGATGGTTCTCTGGCGACAGGGGCAGCCGTGGCAGTTATGTTGATTCGCACGGGCGTGAATCCGTGGCTCGCGGTGATTGCGGCTTTTATAGCAGGCATGCTGGCAGGAATGGTAACAGGGCTGTTACATACGGCATTGGGTATTCCGGGTATTTTGTCCAGCATACTGACACAGATATCACTTTATTCCATTAATTTGAACATTATGGGGAAATCCAATCAGGCGGTTGGCGTAGATAAATATGATCTGGTTGTTTCCTCTCGATATATAACCGGAGATGCTATGACGCAGTTCTTGTTTTATGGTGGCATGATTTTTGGCTGTATTGTGCTGGTAGCGATTTTATATTGTTATTTTGGAACAGAACAGGGACAGGCAATTCGTGCAACGGGTTGTAATATGAGTATGGCGAAGGCGCAGGGAATTAATACAAATTTTCATACGGTGCTTGCTTTGATGATTTCTAACGGTCTGGTAGGTCTGTGCGGCGG
>JAMPGN010000142.1 GCA_023663915.1 Eubacterium sp.
TTAGAAAATCCATTCGACAAAACCCGACACAAGAGAACTTTTTGTGCAATCTGCCTTCACAACTTATACGATAGACCTTTTGACATCTGAATCCAATTAGTCAAAGACCACCGGCTTGTCGATGAACTCTGTCTTGATCACTATGTAGGGATAACTCGCGACCGGCTTACTTTTCTCTTCCGGCGAAGGTCCGATCAGATTTGTGTCCACATAGATCGCATTTGCCGTCTCGTACAGGTCATTGACGGCAATGCTGTAACCGCCGGTCTCCTGCATTCCGTACCCCACGCAGATATAGAAAAACCCTTTGTCTTCAAAGGTAATCTTGAATGCATCGGTCTTTTTCTGCTCAATCCTGTTAAAAAGTTCTTCCGGAAGATTATCCTCTGCAACCACCGTGCACTCCAAGTCTTTAACTTTCTCCATCGTATCCTGTTTTTTCCCGCACGCAAATACTCCCATGCACATCAGACAGACCAGACAAACGCTGAGCAACCTTTTCTGATATTCACATAATCCATTCATATGTTTTCCACTCCGACAATAAACTCTTATTAACTAATTTATTATGCAGAATGCAGGTCTATTCCTATTGATTATTGCGCGCACAACCTATATAATAAAAAAACGAGCTGACGCTCGTTTATAACATAAAAATAGGATGGTATCATATGATTCGTTTGATTCTGGTTTTAGTCTTTGTTGTAATATTCCTCATTGTAAGCCTGCCGATTCAGTTCGTGGAATTTCTCATCGGCAAATCGAATCCGGGGTTAAAGGACCGCAGTTCGCTCGCGATCGTCAACTGGGCATTCCGCGTGGTACTCTTTCTGTCCGGCACTTCCGTGACGGTACTCGGCGAAGAGAACGTCCCAAAGGATGAAGCGGTATTGTATATAGGAAATCACAGAAGCTATTACGATATTATCATGACTTATGTCCGCGTGCCGCGTCCTACCGGATATATGGCGAAAGTAGAGATGCTGCGCTATCCGTCGCTGTCCACATGGATGAAATACCTACACTGTATCTTTTTGGACCGGAGCGACATCAAGGCGGGGTTAAAGTCCATTCTCGATGCCATAGACAAAGTAAAATCCGGCATTTCCATCTGTATTTTCCCTGAGGGGACACGCAACCGGACGAACGAAATGTTTCTGGAATTTCGCGATGGCAGCTTCAAGGTTGCCGAGAAATCCGGCTGTCCGATCATTCCGATCAGTATTAACAATGCCGGAGCGATCTTCGAGGACCACATTCCTTTTATCCGAAAGGCGCATGTGGTCATTGAGTACGGCAAACCAATCTATACCAGAGACCTGAGTAAGGAAGACAAACGCCATCTCAGTTCCATGGTGCAGGAAATCATCAAAGAGAATTATCTGAAGAACCAAGAACTTGTCTAAGCACATACGAAAAGGGACAAAGCCGCACCAAACTTCGCCCCTTTTATTTATTCTGCCTGTATCGCCTGTGCTTCTTCCGGCTGCAGTTCCGCCATGATCGCACTCATCATTACTACCAGTTCGGCGTTAAGTTCAACCTGATTCATAATGCCCAGCTTCTCGTCAATATCTTTATAATTGCGTTCCCCCACTCCTTCCAGATAGCTGATGGACTGCAGATTGCGTCCCAGCATATAATGCAGGTGGTTTTCCAGTACCGTCGCGTATTCGTGATTGGTGATAATATGATCAACCACCGCCAAACGTGTGATGTCACGCAAAAGTGCCGCGCTGCCGCTATGCTGCTCTTCCATGCTCACCAGGAATTTCGAGTTCTTTGACGCATAAGAAATTTTCTCTCCTTCCAGCATCAGAATCTTTATGATATCTTTGCATGTATTGACATCTACCCTCTGTTTCGTTGAAAGATAAGTCACGCAGCCCCAGAATACAAAATCGTTGTCCATATCCTCCACAGGATTCTGCAGCAAATAATTCAGGATCACATTGTGATAACCATAACCACCTGTCGCCCGGTAAAGTTCCGTGGAAGCATAGAAATATTCCTCCAGAGATACATCGTTCATATATTGTCCCGCATAGCGATATGCCCTGTCCGCCGCTTTGATGCATTGTGTTGCAAACTCCCTGTCATAATTCTGATACAGATAGCTAAACTTTGCCATCGTCGCTGCAAACTGAATCGTCGCATCCATCGTAACCCCGTCGATATATAGAATATAGCCAAGCGCCGCATTGTCCACACTGTCAACCGACGAATACACCGCCCCGCTGGTAGAATCCTGCATTTTTAAAAGCCAGTCTATCTCATACTTCACTTCGTCCAATAGATCAGGAATTTCATTTCCACTCTCTGGAATCCCCAATTCGTCGTCAAACATCTCCGGATACAGCTCATACGCGAGAAGCAAATGATTGACCGTGCGGCACCCTGTCGTCACGTCGCGGGTAAATGCCTCATCCACATGCCATCCGCCCGATACATCCAGCTTGACGGACGCTTCCTCTTTCATCTGCGCCTCCTTAGAATGACATGCATTATGCGCGGCATCTCCTGCCAATTCCGAGGATAGTGTCAGTCCGCACCGATTATAATAATATTGTTTCAACGCCACGTCATACAATTCCTCATAGGGATTTTCCTCTATCTCAAATGTGTAGGATTGCCCTATGACCGCCGATTTTATGTAGTAGCTGCCGGGTGTCTGAAAAGGCGTAAAATCACCGTAACTTATGAGCGTGCCTGTCTCCTCGTCATATCCTTTCTTCACGATTTCTCCTGTAAAAACTTCCAGACCGCTATCCGTATCGACAATCACAAAAGAATCTGGAAGAAATTCACCTTGAAAAACAGCTACTTTATTGCTTTCTGACGCATATCCCACCTGATCTACCAGAATGCTCGGAAGGCTCTGCGGTACCTCATAATCAAACTCCGGCGATAACCCCAGCGTGGTAAATCCACTGTTGTCACCGGTATCAAAAGGAAACTCCGATGCGTAGGCGCAGCCTGTCAGTAGAAGCAAGGAAAGCAATATGCAGATGAATCTCTTAAAATATTTATTTCTCATTTTATAAGCAGCTCTTTCGTTTAGAATGTTTACTTGAACATCTTAACACAAAAGTCCGCATTCTTCATCATAATATACAATTTTTCCTTCAATAATTGTGCACAGCGTCTTCGTAAACACCTCCATAGGATTCCCGTCGAAAATCGCTATGTCCCCATCCTTGCCGGCTGCGAAGCTTCCTATCCGGTCGTCCACGCCGCAGATCTTAGCGGCATTGATGGTGATCGACCGAAATCCATCCTCCATAGACATTCCTTCCTTAACCGCCAATCCTGCACAGATCGGAAGAAACTGTATCTTCGATACCGGATGGTCGGTGGTTACGGCTGTCAAAATACCATTCCTGCTAAGCTGTCCCGCCGTCTTAAATGCCATGTTACGGACTTCTATCTTGTTGCGGCTCGCCATATCCGGTCCCACAATCGCCGGAAATCCGGCTTCCCTCAATTCTTCAACAATCAAATGTCCCTCGCTACAGTGGTCCAACGTCATTTTAAGTCCGAACTCCTTAGCAATACGCACTGCCGTCAGAATATCGTCCGCCCGGTGCGCATGGGCCTTCAAGGGTATCTCGCCCCGCAGCACAGGCAACCAACATTCGTAATGAAAATCCGGCGGGGTTTCCGGATTTTCATCGACTTTCCTCTCATATTCTTTCGCTCTGCCAAGTTCTTCCCTCAATTTTGCCGCGATAGACATGCGGGTCACGGGAGAAACGCCCTGTCCTGAGAAATTGACCTTCGGATTCTCGCCAAACGCCACTTTCATTGCCGCCGGCGCCTTGACGATCATCTGGTCGATGCATCTTCCATGCGTTTTTAAGACTGCGAACTGTCCGCCTACCACATTGGAACTTCCCGGCCCGATCATGGCGGCTGTGATACCTGCCTTAATCGCATCATGAAATGCATCGTCCATCGGATTGATCGCATCGATGGCACGCAGGTAAGGGGTCACAGGATCTACGTTCTCGTTGCAATCGTCGCCTTCCATGCCCTTCTTCTCCTCCGTGATACCCATATGACAGTGTGCTTCCATGATTCCGGGCATGACCAGATTTCCTTTTGCATCGATCACCTGTACTTCGCTGCTGCTTTGCAATGTTTGCAGATCGCACTCTTTCATATCACCGACCGCCATGATTTTTCCATGTTCTATCTGAACATACCCGTCGGCGTAGTCGCACTCTTCCATTGTCTTAATATTTCCGTGAATGATAACCAGCATGTCCTTCTACCTCTGTCTCTATCGTTCTGCACCGTACTGTCAGTGTAACTGGCTCATAGGGTTTACCGGCTCACCGTCCTTGGTCAGCTTGAAATAGACATTTGCCCCTTCCGTACTGTAAAATTTGGTCGGATACGCTACCGTTCCAATCCCGTCTCCCACCTTCACATAACTTCCCTCGGAGACCGTGATATTCTCCAACTGTCCATAGGTCAGCTCATAACCGTTCCCCAGGTCCATTACCACCGTGTTTCCGATGATCGGATCGTATCCGACAGAAGTTACCCTACCGTCCGCCGCCGCAGAAATATTTGCTCCCTGAGGGGCCGCAATCACGATTGCCGGATTGTACTTATACTGCTGCAACGTGGAGAAATAAATCGTCTTGTCCATGCTGTAATTAATCAGCACATCGCCCACGATCGGCCATACCAGCCCGTCTTCTTCTTGAAAATCAAGGGATGGCTGTACTGTCGTAGAGATCGCCTCTGCAGTCTCCGTCTCCTCAGAAACGTTCGCCGTATCTACCGACTCGTCAAACATGCCCGCTTCCTGCTCGTCCTCTACTTTCTGCTTCGTCTTATCGGATACTTCTTTCTTGCTATTCTCTTTCTTGCTCTCATCCGATTCTTCATCCGTCTCCTCTTCCGGTTCTCTGCTCACTTCAACTGTCGTACCGCTTTTCTTGGACGATACGGACTTGTCATCTGTATTTTCCACCTTCTGCGAATTTGCCTCCTGAAAACTGGGGTCATAATCCAGATCATCCGTTCCCACTTCCGCGAATAAAGTATCCAATTCCTCACCGGACATCAAACCTTCCGACGCCAAATCAACCCCTTTTTCAATCGCCTCAAGATCTACCACATAATCTTCTTTTTCCGCCCGGTTGCTTCTCTGTACAAAAATACCGGTTACTGTGAGCGCCGTCAAAACAAGCACAGACGATGCCAACATAATCATTCTCTCTTTTCTAACACCATTTCTATTTCTTCTTGCCATGAAATTCAGCCTCCTATTTTCATGTTTGCTTTGTAAGCATTTCAAAAAAGTTTACATGGTGTTAGTCTTACCCATTTTTGACAGGTTATTCAATTTTTGCTAATTCCGTCCCTAAAAAAAATTCCTTCAGGATTGTGTCATATGTTTCCCCGTTTAACGCCCTGCAATTTGCACCATATTGACTCATTCCGAAGCCATGTCCGACGCCTGTCACATGAAATACCATCTGCATCCCATCCTTTTCGACCTCAAAAGATGCCGACTGCAGGCCAAACAGATGTCGAAACTCCTCCCCGTCAATCTGTCCTAGCTCCTTTTCTTCCACAATAAATGACACATTTGTCACATATCCTGCATCGTCATAAGAAATCTGCAAGCCTTCCCATATATCCTCAGAGGAGTATTCCTGCCCGATATACGGCTTGACTGCATACAAAAAATTCGCCTTAGAGACGGTCACGACACTGCTGTAATCCTGCGCCGCTTTATCCTGTACGCAGTCTATCCTTGCCAGATAAGGACATTTCTCCGATTCCCACACCTTTGCGGCATTTCTCGTCTGTCCGTTACTCAGCTTGAAATAAGAAGCCTGTATCGGTTCTCCCTGATAAGAAAGATACAGCCCGTCGGTCTCCTCCACCGCCTCCTTATATGGCTCAAGCCTCTCCCACAGTGTCTTATCCGCTCCGTACCACTTCTTAAGACCGTCACCAGATACCTGTAGATTCCCGTTGTCCTCTTCTTTTAATACTTGAACCACTTCCGTTCTGAGAAGGACAGCCTGTGCCTTTAACGCCTCCTTCTCATAATCCTCCGGGATCACCGATTCCATTTTATAGACAAGGTATTCTTCTAATGGGATCTTCCAAACTCCCCACCCCATATCCGCCTGCACTACATAATTGACGGCTTTCTCGGAGTTTTCCGGTTCCTCATTGGTACGCAGTGCATCCCTCTCCACGCCCACATGTCCCCACAGGCACGCGCACACATAAGGCAGCAAAAAAACAAACAAAAGAAAGCATCCTGCATCTCTTTTGTTTGTTCCTTTTAAGACGATTCTATTTTCATTCATAAAACACCTCACATACTCAATTCCTATGTGAGTGTCCGTTATTTTATGTCACACGCTGCGGCAAGCCGGACAACTATGTTGCCATATCCAAGTGCTGCACTGTGGACACAGTACCATTCTCATACAAGAAAATACCTGTATTTCTAATCATGGCATTGTTGTGATTATCCTGCTCGGAATTTAAAGCAAACTGCGTAGATACATTGTTTAGTCCGATTGCGCCTATGCCTAAATCGGACAGATGGTACAGTTTATCGTTTCCCTCATCATCTTTGGTCCAGATCAGAAGCTTCTCCCATATCGCATCCGCCTCATCAATCCAGCCGTTGCCATCCGCATCATATCCCGCTAAATCTGCAAATCCGTTGCCGGACTTCGTGCCGAAAAGCTCTCCGCCGTCATTGATCACGCCGTCGCCGTTTAAATCAAGCGCCAGAAATCCGCTGCCAGACTTCAAGGTGGAGATCTCCTCCTCCGTCCCGTCCTGATCGAGATCAAAGAAAAATTTCTGATCCGACACCTGCGCGACATTCGTATTCAGATTGATCACGAGCGGATCGCAGTATGACACCGTTCTACTGTATGTTTCTTCGTAATATTCTTCAAATCTGCGGCTCATGCCAAATTCCAGATTAAAAGACAATTCTCTTCCATCCGCTGTTTTCACCGTACCCGTCGTGGCAAAGGTCGTGCTTTCCTCTTCCTGATGGTAGTACTGGTTCGTAAACGTATTCACACGATAGATGGTCTCGCCCGTACCCCTATTGCCGGACGCCACATTCCATGCATCTTCGCTGTATCTTTCTCCACGGAAATTAAAGAGCAGTTCCATCAAAAACTTTACACACTGCTGTCTGAGGTTGAACATAGCATCCTCCGGCGTCTGCCTGTTTTTCACCCTGGTCGTATTGGAAAGATTCTTAAAATGCGTCGTAAGATCCTCTAAGTTTGCATTGCTTTCCTCATTTGTCTCACTCTGCTTTGTCTGCTCCGTATCGCTGTCGGAGTTGACGAGATCCCCAAATAAACCACCCAGACTCCTATTTCCAAAATACTGTGCACTCGTAAGCCGCATGGCAGAAGCTTTCACCGTTCTACTTGTCACCGAAGAATATTTTCTGGTAGATTCCATACCTATGACACTGGAATCAATTCTCACTTTTCCCTCCTTTTGCCCAGCCCTCATCTATGCCTGTCTGTGCCACCGACTGCATCTTCCCTGATGCATGGCAATAGAAAGGACGGCATCCATAAAGAAAATCCTTTTCCCTCAAAAACACCGTCCATGGTCTGTACATCATTCAGATTCAAGAAGCAATCGTCTGGCCAAGATCAACCGCCCCTCGTAATTTATATATCGACCATCTTTTCTGATTAATTTAGTGCCTGAAACCACTGCTTTTTATTTATTTTCACTCTTTTCTTACATATTGCTTGAAAAAGCAGGAAACAAAATGCCTGTCTCCTGCTTCTTCTGCTTCTATAGTAATCTATCCCACTCTGTTGTAGTTAATCAGACAACCTTTTAAAATGATCTGCCGCTCCTCATCTGTCAATTCACCCAGACGAAGTTCAAACTCAGTCAGCTTATCCTCATCCACGGATACCTTGTAAGCCTTAAGGACATCCACTTTATCCTCCACGGCTTTCCGAATATCCGGGAAAAACAGATAATCCAAATTCTGAAAAGGAAGCTCGCCCTCCTCAATCAAAAATGGAAGCATACCCCAGTTGATCAAGTTCGAGCGGTAACGCTTCGTCGCATACTCGTTCGCAATGTTCGCCCAGCCGCCGAGTACCTTCTGGCAGCTTGCCGCCTGTTCTCTTGCCGAACCATCTCCCGGTTTCACCGCAAAGATCGTGGAGCCGAATCCCGTGTTCTCATGCGATGCGTCCGCAAAAGTCTTCTTAACCACATTCATGACCGGTTTCACATCCGGATGCGCCTGACAAGGGTGTTCGCCCTGCATTCTTGCCTTTTCCGCTCTCTGGATATCCTTGGCGCGCCCCACATACTCCGGATCTTTTCTGGATAAAGTAAACTCAGCCAGTCCAAGAGGATTGGAACGATAAGAAGATGTCTCCCCCGACGGAATCAGCTCGTCTGTCGTCGTGACCGGATCGTGAATCTCGGATACCACACGCAATACAAGATTGTCCGGCAATGCACCCATAGCCGGCCAGTCTTTAATATTCGGGCCAAACTGTATCTCCACACTCTCATCCGCAACACCCTTGGAATCGAATACGCGGTTCTTGTAAATATTCGCATCAAAATGATATTTGTATTTGTTGAGTTCCCCGTCAAATTCCGTCGCCGACGTGAGCATACCTTTGTTTGCTGCGGTAGCCGCGATCGATCGCGCATCCATAAGCGCCACGGAAGAAATCTGTCCATTCTGCAGCTTGGAGCCTTCTCTGTTGGGGAAGTTCCTCGTAGAATGGCGGATACTGAACGCATTGTTCGCCGGTGTATCCCCCGCGCCAAAGCACGGCCCGCAAAACGCCGTCTTTAAGACTGCGCCGGTCTCTAAGATTGCCGCCGCACAACCATTCTTAATAAGTTCCATATAGACCGGCATGGAAGCCGGGTATACACTCAACGTAAAACCGTCCGAACCGATATAAGAACCTCTCAAAATATCCGCCGCTGCGCAGATGTTCTCGAAGCCGCCGCCCGCACAGCCCGCGATAATGCCCTGATCTACCATGAACCTACCACCCACAACTTTATCCTGCAAAGAATACGGCACTGCACCGTCCAGACTGACCTTCGCACGCTCCTCCACATCGTGAAGGATATCCGACAGATTGTTGTTGAGTTCGTCAATCGTATAAGTGTTGCTCGGATGGAACGGCATAGCGATCATCGGTCTGATTTCGGACAGATCCACGGTAATCATACCGTCATAATATGCCACCTCGCCCGGATTCAGTTCTTGATATTCCTCCACCCTGCCGTGGAGCTCATAAAATTCCTGAATCTGTTCATCGGTCCGCCAGATGGAAGACAAGCAAGTGGTTTCCGTGGTCATGACATCGATCCCGATACGGAAATCGGCACTCAAGGATGCCACGCCGGGACCTACAAACTCCATTACCTTATTCTTCACATAGCCGTTGCTAAATACCGCGCCGATGATGGCAAGCGCCACGTCCTGCGGGCCTACACCCTTCATAGGCTCCCCGGTCAGATACACGCCCACTACGCCCGGCATATTGATATCGTAAGTCTGCGACAATAACTGTTTAACCAACTCCGGTCCGCCCTCTCCCATAGCCATCGTGCCAAGCGCACCGTACCGAGTATGAGAATCCGAACCTAAGATCATCTTGCCGCCACCTGCAAGCATCTCCCTCGCATACTGGTGAATGACCGCCTGATGAGGGGGTACGTAAACACCACCGTACTTCTTTGCGCAGGTCAGCCCAAACATGTGGTCATCCTCGTTGATCGTGCCGCCCACCGCACACAAGGAATTGTGACAGTTCGTTAGCACATAGGGAATCGGGAATTTCGTCAGCCCCGACGCTCTTGCCGTCTGAATAATGCCCACAAATGTAATATCGTGGGAAGTCAGCTTATCAAATTTGATCTTCAGCTTGTCCATATTGTCGGAAGTATTGTGCGCCTGTAAGATACTGTACGCGATCGTATCTTTTGCCGCCTCCCCCTTCGTAACTTCCCGTCCTGTTTTGCTCTTGATCTGCGCCGCCGCTTCTGTTCCATCCGCAACAATTTCCGTTCCGTGAATCAGGTATGCGCCGCCTTGTGATAATTGAATCATCTTTCTCCTCCTTGCCAAAAATATAAATTTGTAACCTTCTCCATCACTTTACGTTCCACTAGATTCCCCAGCCACTTGTCCGCCTTGCCAAGTAGGAACGTCCTAAGTTCCCCAATCATAAGACATAGAAGCAATATAAAAACAACCACTCCTGTCAAAATCAAGAACCCTATCATTCCGTCTTTGCCACAAAATCCGCTCTCGAAAAGAAGCGACATCACCACAGTTACCATCGCATCATTCAAGGCAAAGACTGCAAAAACATTACTCGCTGCCTTATTGACAAACCTGGAACGAAAGTTCATTTCCTTAAACAGATAAAAAACAATTACCGCCATTGTCAAATTCGTAATGCTATTGTCTTTGCATAAATGATGATATATCCCGCCAATTTCAATGGGAATTTCATGAGATACTCCATTTATGATCCAGAGAACGATAACAATCAGCCCTGCTTTCTTAGGCAACCTCACATCACGATACATTCGTATGTATCTGCCGATCATATATACCATAATCATATGGAAAAGTCCTTTTCCATTATCAGGAATCAGTTCAAAATAGAATAATGTAGGAAAGAAACTGAACAAGACCAAAAGCAGGAACAACAATTTCTCAAATTCCTTCTGTTTCAAATGATCCATAAATTTCTGAATATATCCACTTAACAGAAATAAACATACATAACAGGAATAGAACCAATATTTTCTCGTGATAAAAGGCAGACATGACTTCACAAGCTGTTCCAGCAACGCTGCCCCCCCCCAACCTGTTCCGGTACAAATAAATATAGCAGACCCGTTTCCAACAAGGAATAAGTAATCATCATGCATTCCATTCTGACAAATTTCTTAATATCAAATTGAATGCCATAGTAGCCCGAAATCAACATGAAGCAAGTCACCCCGATGTTGCAGATTCCGTTTACCATACCATTAAAGAAAAATGCAGACTTTCCACTCACAAAATGAAATAAATACATATTTGCATGAATAAATACAATCATAAACATTGCAATAATACGTAATAGTTCATGATTAGAGTTTCTTACAGGCTTTTCCATCACTCACTCCCGACTCTGTTCTTGTGCCGTATCAATCTGTGATTTTCCATACGTTACACCCGGATTTTATTATATAAGATATATCTGCTCCATGCAAGCTGGAAGGATATTTTTATTATGAGCATGAAATATATAATCCTCATTTTTACACAAGAATCCTTCCACAAACAACTGTCGCAATTTCTTCCTGCTTTGCTAAATATATATCATCCTTTTTTTCACTGACTTTTTCTACAAAAAAAGTTTTCGGCATATAAAAGCCTGAATCTTCATCTTTTTTGATACCTAAATGAATCATCGCACTATCATTTTCTACACTGCTGTACAGCATGATTTCACAATCTA
>JAMPGN010000143.1 GCA_023663915.1 Eubacterium sp.
TCGTATTCTTTTTCTTAGCGATCTTATCAATCTCATCAATAAAAATGATACCGCGCTCCGCTCTCTCCACATCATTCTCCGCTGCCGCCAAAAGTTTCGAGACAACGCTCTCAATATCGTCACCGATATAACCCGCTTCCGTCAACGAAGTGGCGTCCGTAATTGCGAGCGGCACGTCCAAAAGTCTCGCCAATGTCTTAACCAGATAAGTCTTGCCGCACCCCGTAGGCCCGATCATGAGCATGTTGGATTTCTCGATCTCAATCTCGTCCATCGTTCCGGTAGACACTCTCTTGTAATGATTATATACCGCGACGGACATGACTTTCTTCGCGTGTTCCTGCCCTACCACATACTCATCCAGTTTCGCTTTGATCTTATGCGGCGGCATAATATTCCTGATATCGATTTCCGGCTTCTCGCTTTTTTTCTTCTTTTTCAATTTCTGCTTGTTGGGAATTCCACCGTCCCCCTGCAGGTCGGCAAGATTGACGAAGCTGATGTTCGGAAACCCTTTGCCATTATTGAGATCCGTCATATTGGTGGAATTGAGCAATCCCTGATAGTCGAACTGGCTGACCGTGTCCATCGTCTTATGCATACAGTCATCACAGACACATATATGGTTCGGCAGTCGGAACATCTTGCCCGCCTTGCTCTCCGGCCGGCGGCAGATAAAACAAACATCCTCATAATCACTATTACGGTCGTCATCATTCTGACTGTTCGTACTCAACTCATCTTTCTTCCGGCTGCGCAGTTCCTCCCTCTGTTCCTCCCCGTCTTCCAGTTCCCGGAAATCGTGGGATTTCGCTCCCTCTTTCGTCTCATTTATATCATCATATCTGTCATTTCCCATAATTATCCTCCATCTACCATGAAAATCTTCATACTTCTAATCATAGTATAAAAACGGACTTCTCACAAGTAAACATTTTCTAAAGCGCAGAAAAAACGAACAAAGCACCTTCGATAAACGTCGGCTGGCAGATTGCACAAAAAAACGAGCTGACGCTCGTTTGCGAGATTCGCTTCGCGAACTCGAAATAAGCATATGTTTTTGTGAAGGAGACTGAGATTTTCTTAGTATTCCGTCTGTTACACAGCAATTTCGGGACACGGATGTCCCGAAAAGCCCGAATCGCGCATGGATGCGCGTTGAGGGCGGTTGCGTCCGGTATCACAGCTTATATCGGAATGCTTAGAAAATCCATTCGACGAAACCCGACACAAGAGAACTTTTTGTGCAATCTGCCCTCACAACTTATACGATAGAACTTTTAACACCCAAGATCCTATAACATAAATACCATAGAAGAAAGGCGATCTTTCAACCGCCTTCCCTGTATACTGTATCGTATTTTATTCCTGAACCCTATTACCAAGCGTTATCTGAATCTGCTTTGCCATATAGCCGTTCATATCAGCAAACATGACCGTGATCTGCACCGTATCACCCTTGGCATGAAATTCCAGTTCATGCTGCAATTCATCCATGGACTCAATTTCTTCCCCGTCAAACTCCGTAATGATATCGCCCTTGCGGAGTCCCGCTTCGGCTGCCGCCGTATTCTCATACACCTGTGAGATATACACGCCCCTCGGCATTCCATAAGCCTCTGACACATAATCCGTGACGCTGATTCCCGAAATTCCCAGGTAGCCTCTCTCGTCTTCCGCTACCTTGTTCTTGGTCTCTTTTAACATGAGTTCCGCTATGATCGGACTTGCCGAGGAAATTGGAATCGCATATCCCATTCCTTCCACCGCGCTGCCGCCGATCTTATTGGAATTGATTCCCACAACCTCACCTTTCATATTCAAAAGCGCGCCGCCGGAGTTACCCGGATTGATCGCCGCATCCGTCTGGATAAACGTGCCGTCCGTTCCGTCTGACAACTCAATATTTCTATTTAATGCACTAATCACACCGGTAGTAACCGACTGGCCGTATCCCAGCGAGTTACCGATTGCAATCGCCGGTTCACCGACCACCAGCGAATCGGAATCACCGAGTGTCGCAACGGCAATGCTCTGCATGATACTATTGTCAATCTCGCCAATCGGAACAGCAATCACCGCCAGATCCATGTCTGCGTCCGTTCCTTTCACGGATGCCTCCGCCTCACTGCCCTCTACAAACTGTACGGTCAACTTCTCCGTATCCGCAATCACATGATAATTCGTCACAATCAAAAGTTCCGTGTCATTCTGTCCAACTATGATGCCGGAACCACTCGCGTCCGCCTCATTGATGATAGACTGTCCAAAATAGGACATTTTCTCCGTATAATGATTATTGATCGACACGATAGAGGGCATAACCTCTTTGACCACTTCGGAAACGTCAGCCACAATCGTATTCATGCTCTCCGTCACATGAATGCCATTGTCCGCCTTGGGTTTCCCGCTCTCCGGTTCCGCCTGTGTTTCGATCTGCGCACCGGCCTCCTCAACGATTTCCCCCGCCATGGTTTCCACTTGGGCGCCATTCTCCTCCTTCACGTTCCGGCTAGATGCTCCCGTCAAAGTCTGCACTGCATACAATCCAAGTCCGGCGCAGATTCCGAAAAGAAGCCCCAGCGACACGCTGATCAGCGCCTTTTTCAGATAACCGCCCTGCCGTGTTTTCTTCGCAGGTTTTTTCTCTTTATTCGGATGCACTTGTGTGTAGTCATTTGGATAAGTGTTTCCGTACTGATAACTGCCGGTACGGTTCTCATACGGACTCCTCTCCGTATTCTGCGCATAGCGGTTATCGCCATATACATTACGATAATAACCGCTGTTATTTTGTCCGCCGTAGACGTTCTGATTCTGATTTACATTTCGATCCTGATTCTGCATCGTACTATTGTGATCCCCTACCGAAGGATTTGTGTTTGAATAGTCATTGTCATACATAATACTTTACCCCTTTCCAAACTGTGAAACGGTCAAGTGCCGTTCTTTTCTTTGATCTTGAGGTCAGTATATTCTCTAATTGTGTATAAATTGTGATAAAATTTTATTTAATTTGTGTTTTTTTCCTGCTATTTTATTCCACCGTAACCGATTTCGCCAGATTCCTCGGCTTATCCACGTCGCATCCCTTGCCGACCGCCACATAATATCCGAAAAGCTGCAGGGGAATGATCGCCAGCGAATTGGCAAAATAAGGGTTCGTCTCCGGAATATAGATCACATAATCCGCCGCCTTCTCGATCTCTTTATTCTCCTCACATGTTACAGCCAGCACGAATGCCCCTCGCGCCTTGACCTCCACCATATTACTGATGGTTTTGGCGTAGAGTTCCGGCTGCGTGGAGACCGCCGCCACCAACGTTCCCGCCTCGATCAGCGAAATCGTACCATGTTTCAACTCTCCCGCGGCATACGCTTCCGAATGGATGTACGAAATCTCTTTCAGCTTCAGCGATCCTTCCAGCGAGATTGCATAATCAATCCCCCTGCCGATAAAAAATACGTCTTTCGCGCCTATGTAGCGGTTGGCAAATCGCTGTATCTTCAATTTATTATTAAGCAAAAGCTCAATCTGATCGGGCAGGCATCTCAAATCGCCCAGAAGCGACGCAAACGTCTTGTCGTCAATCTTTCCACGCACCTTGCCAAGCTTCATTGCCAACAAATATAAGGCAATGAGTTGTGCGCTGTACGCTTTGGTGGTGGCAACGGCAATCTCCGGCCCCGCCCAGGTATACATGACATTGTCTGCTTCCCTGGCAATGGAACTGCCGACCACATTGACGATGCCAAGCACTTTGAAGCCGCGTGCCTTAGACTCCCGAAGCGCCGCAAGACTATCCGCCGTCTCCCCGGACTGACTGATCACGATAACCATCGCGCCTTCCTCAAGAATGGGGTTGCGATAACGAAACTCGGAAGCCAGATCCACCTCTACCGGAATGCGCGCAAGACCTTCTATGACATATTTTCCGGTCACGCCCGCATGATACGCCGAACCGCAGGCGACAATATGAATCTTCGTAATGGCTTTCAGTTCCTCATCCGTCATATTCAATTCTTCGATGACGATATCTTTTTTCTTAATTCTCGGCAGAAGCGTGTCCGTCACGGTCTTGGGCTGCTCGTACATTTCTTTTAACATGAAATGCTCATATCCCGCCTTTTCCGCCGCATTGGTGTCCCACTCGATGGTGACGGGTTCTTTGATTGTCTCCTCCTCGTCCACGGTATAGAAATGCATATGATCTGCACGCAAGCGTACCACTTCCTGATTATCCACATAATATACTTTCCGCGTATACTTTAAGATTGCAGGCACATCGGAGGCGATAAAACAGCCGTCCTTGTTCTGCCCCACGATAAGCGGAGAATCTTTTCTTGCTGCAAAGATCTGGTCGGGACAGTCCGCAAAAAGAATGCCGAGCGCATAGGAACCCTCCACGCGGTGTAATACTTTCGTGATCGCCTCCAAAGGATTCCCCTTATAATAATAGTCGAGCAAGTGTGCCAGCACTTCCGTGTCCGTCTCAGAGATAAAATGATAACCTTTATCAATCAGCATTTGACGAAGCGGTATATAATTCTCAATGATACCGTTATGTACCACCGTGATCGTCTCCGCCGTATTGAAATGTGGATGAGCATTAATATTACTCGGCACGCCGTGAGTCGCCCATCTCGTATGCCCGATTCCGCAAATACCCTCCATCGTCTCCCCACCGTGCGTAATATTTTCCAGTATCTTCAATCTTCCCACCGACTTGGTAATGTTGATCTTCTTACCGTCATAGATCGCCATACCCGCCGAATCATATCCCCGGTATTCCAATTTGGATAATCCGTCTAAAATAATAGGCGCCGCCTGTTTTGTTCCGATATATCCTACAATTCCACACATAGTTCTCTCCTCCTCTATATCTATTTCCAGTAATCCTTGTCAGAAGACATCGCGACAACCAGCCTTGCCGGCAGACTGCGGTAATGTTTTCCGCACCAATAGCCTGTGTATTTGAATCCACTTTGTAAAATAACGCATGGTATTTTTCTTTTCATGCCCACTTCCTTCAGATGGCTGATGACCTGCTTGACATAGCGGATGCCCTCGGATTCCGAAGGATACGCCTCAAACACCTCCGGATGCTGCGCCTGCGAAACTCCCAGATCAAAATTCCGGTGGAACTGTTCCCTGTAACTATAATCATGGGAGTGAAACACCCGCGCCTGTGCAGCATAAGCAATGCCATACCCCGCCTCAACCGCCTTGGCAGCGTAAAGCATATCTTCATTAAATATTGTATGTTTGACAAAACCGCCCAATTCGTCAAAGATTCTACGATTATAAGCGGCACACACATTCGAGCAGAAAAAAGTTTTGATGCCGTATTTGTCCAGGTCAGCTTTCGTCTTGACGACCGATTCGTCCGGATAATTGAAACTCCTCGTATACCGCTCGATCTCACTGCTATCCTCATTCGCAAGCTGCCGGGCATACGCCACCGCCACACGCTCCCCATGAAGCTGTTTTAACAATTCTTCCACCACATACTCATCCGCAGGCACGGCATCCTGTGTCATCATGACAAAATAATCCGCATCGGAGCACTGTACGCCCCGGTTTCTGGTTTTTCCGTGATCAAATTCTCGCTTTGATAGATGTTTTATTATGATATTATGATAATCTTTCTGAAAAGAAGTCCCATAGATCAGCCGGTCAAAATATTTCTGTTCCGTGTTCATGACAATGATCTGCCTGACCGGGACGCTCTGCTGTTCTAGTCGCTCGATCAGAGTCAGAAATTTCTGACCAGGTTTATAGGCGGGAATGATAACATCCACTTTATCCACACTTTTTCCTCCATTGTCCTATACTCCCGTTACTGAAAAACATAAAATATCCACGAAGAAAAGGGGACCGTATAATCGGTCCCCCTTGCCCTGATTATTTCTTTAAATATCCATTTGTATCCGAATAGATCTGATCGCTGCACGTTTTCACGGTTGCCGACGGTTCATATTCATAATCGTCAAATAGGAACTGGTGCAGCCATTTCACATTCTCTTCCAGGTTCGTCGGAATAACGCACGATCCCTTAGAACCAATGGTTCCCGTCGCGCGGTTCGACTCCTGCGGGAATCCGGCAGTATCCGAAATGTAATAAGTATTCACATTTCCTAACATCTCAACAATCTCATCCAGATCCAATGATGTATAAGTCTCGTCAAATACGGCATTTGCAGTCTCTGTCAGCTTCGGGAGAGATGCTTTCTTCGCCTGATCCGCCACAGCGGAGAGAACTTCTCTCTGCCTCTCGGCACGCTTAAAATCGTCGCCCGCCGTATAACGGATACGACAGTATCCCGTTGCCTGAAGTCCGTCTAACAACTGATAACCCGTGGAGGATACCGGCGTATAGGAACGCTTCAAATCCTCTGCAATACATAACTGGTAGTTGTTCAAATGACTGATCTCGGCGTCATCCACATCAATGTATACGCCACCCAAAGCGTCAATCGTATCGGTCAGTCCTGCAAAACCTACTGTGACGAAATCGGTAATGTTCATGTCCAGATTCATGTTCAGCATATTGATTGCCATCTCCGGACCGCCCTTCGCATATGCCGCGTTACATTTATTATAAGAATCATTGCTCAGATTCAGATAAGTATCACGGTATACCGATACCAGTTTACACTCGCCCGTATCCAGATTGATCGATGCGATCATGATCGTATCGCTTCGTGTATTCTTCGTCAATGCGCCGGAAGTGGAATCCACACCGAACAGGGCAATATTACGATATCCCTTCATCGTAGTCTCCTGAGCTTCCTTAACCGTGCTGTTGATAATGATCTTCTCTTCGTCCAGATCCACCTTGCCGCTCTTGGTAGTGGTCATCACACCATACAAAACAAATACGGCTATGAGCAGAATAATGATCTCGACAATAAAAATAATGATCCTTCTGCGCTGCTTCTTAGCCTGCTGTTTCTTGCTGGAAGCCTTCCTGCCAGAGGACTTCTTACCGCCCCCGCCGCCTGAGGACTTCTTACCATTTCCCTTGCTCCCCGAAGATTTCTTACCGCTTCCCTTGCTTCCCGAAGAGGATTTCTTTCTCGGTTGTTCTTCATACTCATATTCATCTTCCACATACTTAGCCATAGATCGTACTCCCTTGATTCATAAATAATCGTAAATAATCCTATCTGTCATTGTCTCACACTCCGCCGCAAAAATCAAGCTATAGTGCAAGTTTACCTACGATTATACTATATCTTGACGTAATTGCAACATTTTCGCAATTTATTCAATAAATCTTTCTATTTTCTTAAGAATTTCAGCCGCCTTGAAACCTTCCAATTATTATCTCACTAATAAGCGTTTTTATTAATGAAGCCTTTAAAAATTGTCAGAAACATGATCTTGATATCAAAGGACATCGTCCAGTTTTCAATATAAAAAATATCGTACTCGATCCTGCGCTTGATCGATGTATCACCCCTGTATCCATTGATCTGCGCCCATCCGGTAAGCCCCGGCCTGACCTGGTGTTTTACCATGTAACGCGGGATTTCTTCTTTAAACTTCTCCACAAACTGCGGACGTTCCGGTCTTGGACCTACCACGCTCATATCCCCTTTGAGGATATTGAATAACTGTGGTAATTCATCAATACTTGTCCTTCTTAGGAATTTACCGACTTTCGTTACCCTCGGATCATCTTTGGTCGTCCAGCCTTTTGCCTCCGTGGAAGGTTTCTGTACTTCCATTGTCCGGAATTTATACATTTTAAAGGGTTTATTGTGCAGTCCGATACGCTCCTGTCGGAAAATAATCGGTCCTCTCGACGTACACTTAACCGCCACAGCCGCAAGCAGCATGACCGGGGAAGCCACTACAAGTCCCACCACCGATACGACCACATCTACCACTCTCTTCGCGATCCAATTGAGCGTGTTGGTCAGCGGAACATAACGGATATTGATCACCGGCAGCCCCATCAGATCTTCCGTGTACGGTCTGCTTGGGAACATACTGTTATAATCCGGAATGAACTTGGTATGGACGCCGGATTTCTCACAGATATCCACGATATGTTCCAGATTGTCATAATCTTTCAATGAAAGGGTAATCGCGATCTCGTCCAGCTTGTTTTCCGGCAGGATATAGAGAAGATTCCCGATCGAACCGACAACCTTGACTCCCTTGTATAATGTGCCCCTCGGAACGCTGTCGTCGAGTATGCCCCGCACCACATATCCCCACTGCGGATTGGCGTTGATACGGTTGATATATTCTTCCGCCGCGCGGGAATACCCCACCAGCAGAATATATTTGAGATTGTAACCTTTTTCACGGAAATATTGCAGAATCATACGGATAAAAGAGCGTCCGAGAGTTGTCAGTATAATATTGAGAACAAAGAAATACGCCATCATGGCACGGGAGAAATGTATCTGCTCGACCAGATACCAGCCCGCCATCAACAGGACAAGCCCTACCACATTCGCCTGAAAAATATTCAGTATCTCATATTTATGCACGGTGGCACGCTTAGGCGTATACAAATTGAAATTATAATAGAGGATCAGATAACCCGGCACAATCGCATAGAGCATCGTAAAATACGTGCCCATGGAAAGAACACCGGTACTAGGATCGATGTTTGAAAACGGGCTGGCAAACTTAAGATACCACGCCAACATATAGGAAGCCGCTATGATCACGGCATCCAGCACAACGTGCAGTCTGTTAAAATATTTCTGGTTATCTTTAATCATATTCTGAGCCTCTGCATGATTGGAGTCTCCGTATCGGTTTCTGTCCGGTTTCTTAAACCTCTGCAAGTATCTTACAATATTTCAGCCAAAAACACAACCTGTCGTATCACTCTGCAAACCGATACCAGATATTGCGCCATAATTCCCACTGTATGAGAATATAGCAGCGAATCTGTTCTTTCTGAAAACGCACTCTGCGCTCCTTGCCTTCCGAGGAAATGCACAGTCTGATTCCTTTGCACAAACCTGCCAGATAGTCCCTGCCGAGACCTTTTCGGGCAAAGAAAACAGCTTTTGCCACAAAACCCACCAAAAGAAGCGGCATATTCAAAAGAAGCTGGACGGGCGGCATATTCTTATAGGCAAGATAAACGCTGTTCTGTGCAGACAGTTTCACCTTAAAGCTGTTATGGCGCGAACCGGAAACCGCGCTTCCTGCATGGTACGCCACCGCCTGCGGGATATAAATATTATAATACCCCTGTATCCGTGCCCGGTATCCTAAGTCAATATCTTCCAGATAGGCGAAGTGGTTCTCATCCATGTCCCCGATTTCCGCAAAAATTTTCCGCCGGTAGATCGCCGCGCCGCCACACGCCGCAAATATCCTGCATGCTTTCTGGTATTCTATCACCGGTTTGTCCTTACCGCGCCCAAAAGCCCAGCCGAGCGCGCAGTAATAATCTCCCGCATCGTCGATCAATTCCGGTTGATGCATATTCCTCATCTGCGCCGCACCCGAAAAAATTTCTCTTCGCCGTTCTAACGGCTGCTCCAATGCCCTCACAAATCCCGCTTCCACTTCCGTGTCATTATTCAATAAAATAACATATGTTGTTTTACTTCTCGCGATCCCCTCATTCACTGCCTTGCAGAATCCATAATTCTGATCGAGGCAGATCAATTCCACTTCGGGAAACTTCTCGCGCACAGCCTCCCTGCTCCCATCCTCAGAACCATTGTCCACCACGATAATATGCGCGGGTTCGCCCGCAAGCGAATGAAGACATTTCTCTATATAATCAATCCCGTTGTAATTCGGGATCACGATCGTCGATCGTATTTTCTGCTCCATATTGTTCCTCTTTTACTGATTACTGACATTTAGACATTCCGCTTAGTTCATCACTTCACATCTTCCTTCTTTAACGTCTAGCACAGATTGACATATCCGGATTCCATAACACCAGATATCCTCTGCTAGCCGCCGCACGTCCAAGCTCCATGCTCAGCTTACGGTATCCCGCCTCATCACAGCTAAGTCCCGACACATCCGCTATCCGTATTTCCCTGCTCCTTTGCCCTACCTTACAGCGAATTGTCCGCTCCTCATACCGTCGTCCGGTAATCTGCTCGAACGCTTCTCTCAGTTCCGGTCTGACCTGCATAAAACGAATATCCACCGCCGCCACATCCTGTTTGAGCGCCGCTCGATGGGTACTGCCGCCGCTGTATTCCTTGTGCAGTCCTTCATACATGCAGATCTCTTTCTCATCAAACGCACCGCCGCATATTTTATGATGGGAATCAATGATTCTGCCGCCCACGATACCGACATCTGCCCTGACCGACAGGATATCCGGCAAATAATTGACATCATAGAATCCTAAGTGCAAAGCATGCTTTACTTCCACATGCCAGCCCTGGCTGCGGCAGAATTGTTCGAGAGCAGCTTTCCCAGCCTCATATGCATAACTTTTGCTGGCAGTGTTCCCCGCCGTTGAACCGGAGTGACAACGCCAATGATAAAGAATCTTCGGTATATGAACCATGTATTTGGAAAGTTCGCCTGCCGGAATTTGTGTAAGCAGTTTTCCTGCCACCCGGAGTACTAGATCATAATCCTGTGCGCCGTCAAATTCCCCACGCAATCGCAGATTTTTCATGATATCCGCCCTTACTGCCATAAAGTGACACACGTAATTATTTGATAAAATTAAATCCAGATTGAATTTATTCTTTACGTGTGGTGATATATGAGAACGTCCGTTATTCTCTTTTCCATCCTCACACTTATCTTCATCCGTATAGATTAACGCAGGGCGAATCTCACACTGTTCGGCATCATGGACTGCCCTTGCCATATGGTACAGCGCATCAGGCGCAAGAAGATCATCATGGTCTAATAAGGCAATATAGTCTCCCGACGCTGCCTCAATGCCGGCGTTCGTATTGCCAGAGATGCCTTTATTCTCTGCAAGCCGTATATATTTGATACAGCCGGTTTTCTTTTCTATTGTCTTTCCTTTCGTTTGTTCTATTGCCTTTTCTTCCGTCTTTTCACCGATAATGCTTTTGACAACTTTTTCTACACGGCAGCTGACGCCTGCATCCGTAATAATCAATTCCCATCCATCGTAACTTTGTCTACACACGGAATCAATCATCTCCCGCAAGAAATCTTCCCTCGTCTCAAAAGCCGGCACAACGATACTGAACAACTCAGAATAATCCGCCGTCTCCCTGCGCTGTGCCGCCAGTTCTTCCGCCGATGGTTCTTCATAGTGATAGTCAGACTTTTTCTCTTCCTCGATCCGCTCTTTCGCCGCATAATAGGCGTGACGGATACCGTTTTTCCTTAAATAACGTAAGGTCTTTGTAAAGTTGCTCATCTTAAATATTTCATTACCCACAACAAATCCCCTTTATGCCGTCATCTGAGATAGCCTTTCATCACAGATTCGGGTCTCAAAAGCTCCTTCGATAAACTTTAACTGGCAGATTGCACAAAATGTTCACGAAGCTGCCCTGCGTAAGAATATGAGATTTTCTTAATATT
>JAMPGN010000144.1 GCA_023663915.1 Eubacterium sp.
ACGCCCAGCAACGAGTTTCTGTATCTCGCCCGGTGTTTTTGACAAAAAAGAAAATGTTGTATTCATAGATAATATTTTAGCTCAAATTAGCAAAAATATCAAGAAATGGATAATATATTATCCTTTCAGAAGCAAGAATCCATTCGATTGGTTTTTATCTTCTGGCACTTTGTTTTTATCTTACCACATCATAATGTGACCACATACGAAGAACCTTTACTGTCCCTTGATATTCTATCCCATTAATCATGACTGATTCATTATATACCTGATAAACTAATCTATGCTGTATATTAGTCCTTCTGGAATAGCAGCCATTTAAATTTCCTACTAATCCTTCATAGGACGGCGGGGTTTGAAAAGGATTTTCCGCTATAATATTTAACAAATTTTTTGCCTTGGAATCAAGGCCTGCCCCTTTGAGCAATTTCTTGTCTTTATCAGCCTGCTTACTAAATCTTATGAGATACATTTACCACTCCTCAGCCGGGTCATATATGGAACACTCTTCCAGCAGCTCCCTTCCAGCTTCCATAATACTTTCTGTCATACCTGGTATAGCATTCAGATATAAGGTTTCCTGTATCGCATTCCAATCTTCTTCTGAAATAAGAACACCATTTTTCCCACGATTATTGGTGATTATAATTGGCTGGCTGCTATTATTAACTTCCGATAATATCTGATATATATTTTCTCTTGCTTTTGTTACACTGATTGCAGTCATAATATCCTCTCCCTTCCGCTATATTATACCGTACGTTTTTACGTACGTCAATATGCTTCAACTTTTCATTAAAAAAATATCACCCAAAGGCTGCTCCGCGACCATTTATCTAATGCCATATCCATATCAATTGTTCTCCTTTTATATTTACATCTACTGATAATATTTCCTTATTGTGCAATCTTATCGTACCACAATATAAAAAAACGAGCTAAGCTCGTTTTTTTATTTAGAATTTACCTTTATCCTCTGCACTCCCCACCAAAATCTTTCATTTTCCATGCTTCACTTTTCACAGCGCCACAGCCTCCCCTTCCGTAATCCCATTCTCATTAAAGGCATCCACGCGCACATAATAATTTCTGCCCTTCACCAGTGCACCGACACGCTGTTCCCTGCCAAATATCATATAGCTGTGATAGAGTTTCTCCAGGGAGCTGCCCCACAGAATATTGTACCCCACAGCATCGCCGTCTGTAATTCTGACAGACATATCCAGATCATTCTCCCTCACCGCCTCAAATTCCGGTTTCTTCGGCTTGTCCCCGTCTCCGATGCCGAAGACCCGCAGACCGGAAATGCACGGTTTTTGTCCGTAGGGCACTTCCAGAATGGTCAACTTCAAGAACCGCACCCGTATCCCCTCTTCTCTGACCACCAGATCATGGGGCAGATCGGTCTTAGCATCCGATTTATCTTCTATCACAAAATATTCCTTCCCGTCCAGGGAACCTTCCAATTTCCACCGCGTCAGATGATCTGCTTCCTCAATATAACGCGCCTGTGTCGTTCCGCGTATCTTGCCCGGAGAAGGAAGATCGATCCCATCATCGGCAAAATTAATCTGAACCGCATTCACCGCATATTCCTTTTCCAGATCAACCTGCAGCCACTCCCCGCTCTCGGCAGTCGATGCGCGCCACCAGGTCTGGACATTTTCATCGGTTGCATACTCTGCTCCTTTGCCCTCCTCGGCAGAAGAAGCCGTCGCCGGTTTCCCATAGCTTAACAGATACCATTTGGGATTCTTCCAAGGATTCATTTTGCCGTCTTCTACTTCCATCGGCCAATCTCCATACCGCTGGTTGCAGTAAAGTTCCCCGTCCGCATCAAAACCTGCCTGCCAGATTCCTACACGCCTCTCGAAGTTGTGATTCTTGCTGATGCGCATCGTTGCCGTATGCCACAGATTCCCCTTCTGATCCCACATGGTAGAACCATGCCCCGCGCCCGGTAGGAAACCACCCGGCTTGTAGGAATACGGGTTATTCTCCGCCAGCGTAAACGGTCCAAGTGGGGAATCCCCCACATAAACGCCATCGGAATAAATATTGTACTGTGTGCCGGAACATGCATACTGCAAATAATATTTGCCTTGGTATTTATCCATCCAAGGTCCCTCAATATAGGGCTTGTCACTGAGCATGCCTCGTATCAAGGGAATATATTCCGCCGGTATCCGTTCTCTCGTCGGTTGCCCCTGCATCTTAAAAAATCCGTCCAGTGCCGCCTCAACTTCCTCTTCGCTCTTCGGATATTTACTATGGTCTTCTCCCACACGCTCATAGCCTTTGCTCCACGCATCTCCGTCTATCAACGCTCTGCGTTCCCCCAGTGGGCGCATGGTATCGGGATCAAGCTCTACGCCCCAGATCGGCGTTACGTTCGAGCAGCCCCAATAGAAATAGATTCTCCCGTCATCATCGCAGAACAGATTTGGGTCCCAGAAATCAAACGTTCCCTCTATCTCTTCATAAGGCCCGTTCAAAACATCTTTCGTGCGATAGTGGTTACAGATTTCCCCGCGCTTCGACGCACAGAAATATACATATTCACCGACCACTCTTACATCCGGCGCATAGTCGTATAACGGTAAGTTTTCCGGCAGACGGTGGCTCTCCCAACAAACCAGGTCTTCCGACACCCACACACTTAATGTCATCGATGCAAAAATATAATATTTTCCTTGAAAACAGATCATCGACGGATCGGCAGCCTCCCTGCAGATTTGCATCTTCGGCTCACGCGGGTCTGCGTTGAATTGATAGCGGTAATTTACGTTGATCGGATTACAAAAATATTTCATCATTTTCCTCCATTCCGTGGTTTGCCTTCTATATTTCGTAATGGTATTCCCCTGCGACTACTTTCTCGATACGTCCATCGGGAAGGTAAATCTCTGCCTCTGTCGGCACGGTAACCGTAATTATCAGCTTATCCCCCTCATAACTCCATGCGGACTGAATCTCTCCCGCTCTGGACAGATAGCTTCCCGCCACACTGCCAAGACGTTTGTCCGGATAAGGCTGGACTTTTACCTTCTGAAATCCCGGTTTAAGCGGCTTGATTCCCAGAATATACTGATAATAGAACTCCCCCACACTGCCAAAAGCATAATGGTTAAAGGACACCATATTGTCATCGGTCACTTTCTCTTCATTTATGGTTCCGTCCTCGCGAATCGCATCCCAGCGCTCCCACGTAGTAGTCGCCCCACGGTTGATCTGGTACATCCATCCCGGACATCCTTCCTGCAGCAGAATATCATAGGCGAGCTCTGTCTCACCCGCCTCGATCAGTGTCGGAAGCAAATGTTCTGTTGCAAAGAATCCCGTCGTCATGCCTTCTCTGCGCACATTCTCCACATATTTCTTCAAGACTTTGTCACGCAATTCCCCTTCCGGAATCACGTATTTCAACGCCATAAGGTATGCCGACTGGTAATCATCCGCCACATCCCCGTCTTCTTTGACAAACATCTGCAGATAGGCATCTCGCGTCGCCTTGTACTGTGCGCTGTAACGTGCAGCATCTTCCTCGTAGCCAAGTTTCTTCGCCGTTTCGCTGATCACTTTCAGATCATGCACAATAAAAGAATTGGAGATCGGATTGTTATGCTGCGCCTGCCATGCCATATCTTTCCCCAACGCAAGCCAGTCACCTAGAGATACGCCCAACCACAAGTTCTTTTCTTCCATCCTGCGAATCTCGGCCTCCACAAATTTCTTCATGCTCTCGTACTGCGCCGGAAGCGCTTCCTCGTCGCCAAACTGCCAGTACATCATCTCCGGCAGGATCGTGACCGCATTCCCCCAACCGAGCATGTTCACAAATCCGATGCCCGCCGGTCCCGTCTGCGGCACGGTGGCACAGACATAACCTTCCGAATTGTCAAGCTGCCCTAGCTCTAAATCACGCAGGAAATTTTTCCAGAAATCATCTGTATCGAAATTATACGCGCCCGTCAATGCAAAGACATGCCCGTCACCAGTATAGCCCATCCTCTCATCCCTCTGCGGACAATCGGTAGGCACTTCCACATAGTTTGATTTCTGTCCCCACACCTGATTTTCGTACAGCTTTTGTACTTTCTCGTGAGCGCAGGTAAAGAAACCGGTCCGCTTCATATCCGTATAAAGCGCGTAAGCCTTGACCATTCCCGGCTTGTACTCTACCCCGGAAAGCTCCATGTAACGGAATCCCATATAGGTAAAACGCGGACGATACTTCTTTTGCTCCGCTCCCGCATGATAGACAATTGTTGCCCTCGCTTTCCTTAAATTCGCCGTGTACAGGCTGCCGTCCGGGTTTAAGATTTCCCCATGCCGAATCGTCAGTACTTCCTCATTCAGAAAAGCTGGATCGATCTCCACGATCCCGGCGAAATTCTGACCAAAATCCAGAATCGTCGTACCTTCACCTTCCGATACTGTCACGTTCTGTACCGCCAGCTCTTCCTGTACGCGCACCTCTGTCAGTGTCTTTTCCAGCGCAAAATCCATTTCACCTTCCAAAGAAATCGGCTTACCGACTACCTCATCTCTTCCATCCGCGAAATAGACTTCACCGTCGTATTCTCCTGCATACTCATAAGGAGAGCGGATTTCCTCAACCTCTGTGTCAGAATGAATCGTCGCTTCGCTTCCGTCCTTATATTTCATCCGCAATATCCAGGAAACTGCCGGTTTTTCCCCATAAATCTGAGTCGTGTTCTCACAGAGGAACCTGCCGCAGTACCAACCCTGCCCTAGATAAAAGATCAATTCGTTTTCTGCCTCATCCGAGGCAGATTCCGATTCCGTCACTAACAATTCCGTCACATCATGCTCTTGGTAAAGAACTCGGCGCGGATAATAGGTATAGCCCGGCGCAAACATCTGCTCCCCCACCTTTTTCCCGTTGATCTGCGCCTCATAGACTCCGAGCGCCGTCGCAAAAAGCGTAGCGCTTACAATATCTTTCCCCGAAAACTTCTGTCGGAACACCGCCACGTCGCCTTCCCGGTATTCCCTGTCAATCGTGATAAAATACTTTTTTAATTCCTGCATCTTGGCTCCTTTCGTTCCGCCTGCATCTGCGCTCTGACCGCCATATGCTGACAGATCTTGTGTAATGGTTTCCTTTTTTTATAAATTCGTCAAACATACTTTTTCATAAATTTTGCGGAAAGCTGCAGCGATTTCACCGGCGATTTGTCCACCCAGTTCTTGTGGCTCTCCAGAATGACTGCATCGACTCCTGCCGCTTTCGCCTGTTCCACCATGGCGGACAGGTTCATGTTTCCGTATCCAAGCTCCATGCTGTCTGACTTTAGGATCGGCGTCATGGATGCTCCCGTCACCCTCGTTCCCCTGTCATTGATGTGATAGAGTTTCAACCTCGCACCTAACTGCCGCATTAAGGAAAGTGCGTCCACTCCCGCCTCCGTCGGCCAGTAGGAGTCAAACTCGAAATTCACATATTCCGGATCGGTCTCCTCCATGAGAAAGTGGTAGGCTGTCTTGTCCCTTAAGACTTTGCGAAACTCGCAGTTATGGTTGTGATACAAAAGATTCACGCCGCCCTGTTTCAGCTCCTTGCCCGCCTGATTCATATCCTCCGCCAGCTTACGGAGCGCCTTCTCATCGGAATAATCGAAGCGGTACATCCCCGTTATAACCACATACTTCGTCCCGAAATTCTTCGCTTCTTCGATCACTTTCTCCGTCTCTCTCTGGATTGTGCCTAAGTCCTCATGCACGCTCACCACCAAAAGTCCCGCCGCCTTCACCAGACTTTTCCAGTCCAGATTGCCGCCTTTTCCTACCGGCATACCCGCCATTTTGGTCATCATCCGCACCATGAAGGAAGTTGGACGGATCATAAATCCGTTTAACTCAATCCCGTCATACCCTGCCTTCTTGATGGCGGCAAATGTTTCCGCCGCCTGCTCCTCTTTCGCCGTCACTGTTCCAAGCATAATCTGTTGTACCGCTCTTACTGGCATATCCATACCCTCCTACTATCCAAAAACGAGCTAACGCTCGTTTGCGAGATTATGAGTATTCCTTACGGAAAACTCGTCGCGAACTCGAAACTTCCTGTTATCGATATCGGCATCACACCTTCTTAATCTTCTGCAGTGCATCGTTTAACGCCTTGATCTCCTCCGGCGTGATTATATCCCCCACCTGCTTGAGCATGCTCTGCAGCGTCATTCTCTGCATCATTCTCTGCAATGACGGATTGTCCTTCACGCTCTCCGCCACGTCCCCGCGACTTGCGGATGCCTTCGCCGTCAGTCTCTGCACGATCGCATTTGCCTCCGGACTCTTGGCGATCTCGCCCAGCGTATCACCCACGGAATAGCAATCCTCATGGAAATCTTCTCTGTCAAACCAATTCACGATATCTCCCTGTTTGACAAAAAGATAATCCTTATTCGCCTCAGCAACTTTGACTATTTTGATCTCATCCTCGTATCCGCCCGCCTTCGCGGTGATCGTATGTACGCCCGAAATCGGAACATCAAAACAGAAAATCCTGCTGCCTTCCTGCTCCTCGATAAGTGCGCCGTCCACATAGAGCGCCACGGAAGGCTGGTTGGAATACACTTTCACCTTCGTCACTTCCTCCGCCCGGTCCACATATCTTCTTCCGCACAGATGGACAAAAGCCTCGCTGCTCCAATATGCTTTGTATAAATAAAAGGCATCCTTTTTCATCTGGCGGTCGATCGTCACAAGCCCTTTCTGGTTCACGCCATGCTTGCCGCCCTCATCCCTTCCGTCTGCGGCAAAATCAAACAGATTCCACACATGGGTCGCCCACAGCCACGGACGCTCCTCGATCATACGTAGCATATGCTCATGGTATACGCATTGATACTCTTCCGTATAATCCCCTCTGTTGGGCGCGGATGAATGGTAAGCTGGATTTGCATCCGCTCCATACTCCGAGAATCCGATACAGCAGTCAGGATATGTCTTATGATAATCGTCAAAAAACTCATCCGTCTGGCTCATCTCTCCAAGATACCAGCCAAAATACAGATTATAGCTGTTTACATCCGGTATTTCCAGAATCGGGCTGTCGGTCTCCAGCATGAACACATTCGCCATCACCGTCTTTCTTGTCGAATCCAATTCGTGACATAACTTGTTCAATTCCTTATGGTTCTCTAACAGTTCCTCATTGACCGCGCTCGCCGCCGTAATTTCATTGGATAATCCCCAGCAGACAATCGACGGATGATTGTAATTCTGAATCACGAGTTCCCGCATCTGGCTTAACGTATTTTCCTTACCGCCGCTCATATGCATGGTAATATAAGGGATCTCTGCCCACACAACCATCCCACATTCGTCACACAGATCATAGAACTCCTGCGCGTGCTGATAATGCGCAAGGCGAATCGTGTTTGCGCCGATCTCCTTGATGATCTCCATGTCCTCCCGATGCATGTCAAGCGTCAGCGCATTTCCCGCGCCCGCGCGGTCCTGGTGGCGACTTACGCCGCGAAGCGGATACTGCCTGCCGTTTAGGAGAAATCCTTTCTGCGGATCCACCTCAAAACTCCTGCACCCAAAACGCGTCCTTACCATGTCACCGCTTTCTAAGCGCGCTTCTGCTATATAGAGATACGGATCGTCCACGCCATCCCACAGATGCGCCTTCTTGATATAAAATTCCGCTTTCGCATAACCGTCTGCAACCGATGCCTGTTTTGTTTCGCCCGCTACAGTGATATCAACACTCTGTGCGCCACCATCCGTCCAGACTTCCACTGTAACCGACGCATCCGCATTGTCCGTACCGCCCTGAAACATCACTTCCGGAGTCACCTTAATGGCATCTGACCCGTAATATCCCATAGTGAAGTGCACTGCAGGCACGATAATCAAACGCACCATACGGTACAGTCCGCCGTAAAACGTAAAGTCTGCTTTCTGCGGATAGATTCGCCCATTGTCCGAGTTGTCAACAGATACCAGCAGATTATTTTCTGTCTCTTTGATCTGATCTGTAATATCCGCGCGGAATCTGGAATATCCGCCCTCATGATGCGCCAGCTTTGCCCCATTGAAAAAGACTTCCGCCGTCATTGCCGCGCCGTCAAATTCCAGATATGCCTTCTCTCCGTCTGCCAGTTGCGGTCTTTCCATGGCGAGACGATACCAGCATGTCCCCCTGTGATAATCATTTCCCCCGTCCTGCCCATCCTCGGCATTCCATGTGTGCGGAAGCGATACCGAAACTCCCTCTGCGGATGCCGCTTCCGACGCGTCCTCTGCCTTTTTTATAAAAATCCATCCCTCACCCAATTCCATTACTTTTCTCATCGTGCTGCTCCTTTCTGCTTATCATGATAAATTTTATTTTACTTTCAGATGTTACTCTTTCATGCAGTCGCGTAGTAAATGCATAGACCTAACTGAATTATTATCAGTTTATCATTCCTTCTGCCCGCCTGTGTTTACTTTTTCCATAATCTGTTTTGAAATTAAGGAAAAATCTCAAAATAATTATTTTCATAACATGAACACGAATTATTTTACATATGGTTTTTCTTTTTTCCAGTATAATAAAACGAGCTGACGCTCGTTTACGAGATTCGCTTCGCGAACTCGGTATTTGCGTAGGAAATTTGCGTAGGAATTTTCTATAATAAAATGAGCTGACGCTCGTTTACGAGATTTGCTTCGCGAACTCAATATTTGCGTAGAAATTTGCGTAAGAATTTCTTACAGAATAGGAGGTTTTCAATGAACAAATTTACCAACGATTTTCTCTTGGGTGCGGCAACGGCGGCGCATCAGGTTGAGGGAAACAACACGAACAGCGACTGCTGGGCGATGGAACAGATGGAGCATACCAGTTTCACCGAGCCATCTTTAGACGCGGTCGATCACTACCACCGTTACAAGGAAGACATCAAGCTCATGGCGGACGCAGGCTTAAACGCTTACCGCTTCTCCGTGGAATGGGCGCGCATCGAGCCGGAAGAGGGGCGTTTTGACGAAGCCGAAACTGCACATTACTTGGATGTCATTCACTGCTGTAAGAAACACGGATTAGAGCCTGTCGCGACTCTGCACCACTTTTCCAGCCCGAAGTGGCTGATTAGCAAGGGCGGATGGGAAGCAGAATCCACCGTAGACGACTTTGCGCGCTATGTCCGCTACATTGTCTCGAAATTAGGAAGCGAACTTCGCTATGTCTGCACCATCAACGAGGCGAATATGGGCGTTCAGGTAGCTGCTATTGCCAAACGCTACATGTTACAGATGCAGGCACAGGCGGCAAAAGCACAGTCCGCCGACGGCACCGTGCAGGTCGGCATCAATCTGGAACAAATGATGGCTGGACAGAAGGCGGCTGCCGAAGAAAACAAAAAAGTATTCGGCGTGGAGAAAGTCGAAAACTTCACTTCCATGCGCACACCCGAAGGCGACAAAATTGTCTGCCGCGCCCATGAAGCCGCACGAAACGTAATCAAAGAACTTTATCCTGAACTCAAAGTCGGGCTGACTTTAAGCCTGCACGACATCCAGCCTGTGGAGGGCGGGGAAGAAAACGCAATGAAAGAATGGAGCGACGAATTTACGCACTACCTTCCATATATCCAGAACGATGATTTCCTCGGCGTGCAGAATTATACCCGTTCCCTCATGGGTTCGGATGGTTCTCTTCCTGCCCCGGACGGCGCAGAACTTACTCAGATGAATTATGAGTTTTATCCGCAGGCGTTAGAACATGTGATCCGAAAAGTCGCAGAAGACTTCCACGGGGAACTGATCGTCACGGAGAACGGGGTCGCCACGGACAACGATGAAAGGCGCGTCGTCTTTATCGAGCAGGCGCTTCTTGGCGTGCAGAACTGTATCAACGACCAGCTTCCCGTGAAGGGCTATTTCTATTGGAGCCTCATGGACAACTTCGAGTGGCAGAAAGGCTACTCCATGACTTTCGGGCTGATCGCCGTTGACCGAACCACACAGACGCGCTATCCGAAGGAAAGCTTATCTGTCCTTGGCAGTTATCGTATTTCCTAATAACATATAAAAGGCCAGCGGCAGTTTTTACATTCCTGCCGCTGGCTTTTTCTTCGTATATCTGCTTGCTGAAAACGCTTCCTTTCTATTATGATTCCTGCTTCTGCAGTGCCGCTTTCTTGTCCGCAATACTTATGCCGTCTGCTGCTGCGCCGCCGCTTTCTTATCCGCAATACGTTTCTGAACTTCCACCATCTCTTCTTTATCCAAAGAGCATGCACGCATGGCAATCAAGGTAATGACCCATCCAATGAGCGGAAGCCCGAACATTAACACCATAGTCATCCAGAAGATACCGCCCGTCAGCTCATCCGTAGGCTGAGGCATAGTCTCCCGATATCCGATCAAGGCAACCGAAGCAGTCGCAATCAGCGCACTGACAGAAGATACCAGTTTATCAATCAGACTGTAAACGCCGGATACCACTGCCGGAATGTACTTGCCGCCGCGATCCAGCTCATAGTCGATCACGTCTGCCATAAACGCGTTATTTCCGGTCGTAACACACATTTTCGTGCCATTCGTGGCAAGCGTCAGTATCACATAGATCACCATCAATGGCATAGATGTTGAAATACTGCGTGTATTTCCGCCAATATGTAAAAAGGTAAGGAACAAAATCATTGCGCATGTCACATAAATACACATATAAGTCCATGTGACGATCGTCTTCTTGTTACCATGTTTCCCGGCATACTTCGCGCCCACGACCGCAAACAGGATCGAAGGGAGAATGCTCACCGTGCTGAGCGTTGTGGAAATCGACATATCGCCGATGACAATGCCGCCCATCATCGTGGTGATGATCGACTGGCTTGCCACCTGCTGCGCGATCTTATCCGATGCTCCCGACGCGATATAGCACTGAAGCGGGCGATTGTTCTTCAACACTTCCACCATATCTTTCAGTTTCAGTTTTTCCTTCTTTGCCGTCGTGCCTGCAAAGTTTTCCGGTTTGTCAAATTCTGAGATACCGATACAGGTAAAAACAAGCCCGATGCCGGATGCTACGACAGTCACCCAGCAGACAGCCGCCAGAAATTCCTGATTGTAATTGCCATACTTCGGAAGCAGTACCACGAAGTTAATCATGCTCAAGGTAATGGGAACCACATAGTTGAAAACCGTGCTCCACACGCCTACCATCGGACGCTGTTTCGGGTCATTGGTCATCAGGGCGTATAAGGTCTGCCCGGTCATGTTGTAAAGTGTGTAACCGATGATATAGATGACATACAGCACCACGAATGCCACCATTCCAAATCCTTTGCCCGCCGCCCAGTTATACATCATAAGCGTGGCAAAAACCATGATCAGCCATCCGCTGACTAACAGGATACGAACCTTGCCGAAACGCGTGTTTACCTTGTCATAAACAAAGGCAAGCATCGGATCGGTAATCGCATCAAAGACACGGGTAAACGTCAAAATTCCGCCCACGGCAACCGTCGCAATGCCAAACCCAATACTTG
>JAMPGN010000145.1 GCA_023663915.1 Eubacterium sp.
TATGTGAGATTGGCGGCGTGGAGTATAAGAAAGATTATGACACGGACGTGTCGATCCGTATTATCACAGACCATATCCGTTCGGCTACGTTTATGATCTCCGACGGCATCATGCCGTCCAATGAGGGGCGCGGTTATGTGCTCCGTCGTATCATCCGCCGGGCGGCACGCCAAGGCAGGAAGTTAGGCGTGCAGGGCGTATTCCTCTCCGATCTGGCGGCGACGGTCATTGAAGGCTCCAAAGACGGTTATCCGGAGCTGGAAGAGAAGAAAGAGTTTATCTTTAACGTACTGACGCAGGAAGAAAATAAATTCAATAAGACCATCGATCAGGGACTCAGCATCTTAAATGAGATGACGGAGTCTGTGGCGGCACAGGGCGGTAGGGAGCTTGGTGGCGCGGATGTGTTTAAGTTATACGATACCTTTGGATTTCCGCTGGATCTCACGAAGGAGATTCTGGAGGAAAAAGGTTTTACAGTCGATGAAGAGGGCTTTCAGGCATGTATGAAAGAGCAGAAAGACAAGGCGCGCAAGGCCCGCAAGACCACGAATTATATGGGTGCGGACGTGACGGTGTATGAGTCGATCGATCCTTCTATCACCACGGAGTTTGTAGGATATGACCATCTGGCTTATGAATCCAAAGTGACGGTGCTTACCACGGAGACGGAGCTGGTGGAGGCATTGACGGACGGGGAAATCGGTACGGTCATCGTGGAGCAGACGCCTTTCTATGCGACTATGGGCGGTCAGGAAGGTGATATTGGTATCATCACCACCGCAGACGGGGAGTTCAAAGTTGAAAATACCGTCAAACTGCTCGGCGGCAAAGTGGGGCATATCGGCAGAGTGACCAAAGGAATGTTCAAAGTGGGAGATACCGTGACCTTAGCGGTGGATACTGCAAGACGAAGTAATACCTGCAAGAACCACAGCGCGACCCACCTGTTACAGAAGGCGCTGCGGGAAGTGCTCGGCAGCCATGTGGAGCAGGCAGGTTCTTATCAGGATGGCGAGAGGACGCGTTTCGACTTCTCGCACTCTGCGGCGATGACTGTGGAAGAATTAAATAGGGTCGAGCAGATTGTCAACGAGCAGATTGCAGAGAATCTGGCGGTCGAGACGAAAATTATGACGATAGAGGAAGCGAAGAAATCCGGTGCGATGGCGTTCTTCGGAGAAAAATACGGGGAGACGGTCAGAGTCGTGCAGATGGGCGACTTTTCAAAGGAGCTGTGCGGCGGCACGCATGTAAAATCCACGGGAATGATCGGTTCTTTCAAGATTTTGTCTGAGTCCGGCGTGGCGGCGGGCGTGCGCCGTATCGAGGCGGTGACAGGCAGCAATGTGACAGCCTATTATCAGAAGTTGGAAGAGCAGTTAGAGGCGGCGGCGAAAGCGCTTAAGACATCGCCTTCCAATCTGGTGGAGCGGTGCGAACATCTGATGGCGGAGATGAAGGCATTGCAGAGTGAGAACGAGTCCTTGAAGAGCAAGGCGGCAAAAGAGGCGCTGGGAGATGTGATGGATCAGGTTCAGGATGTAAAGGGCGTAAAATTGCTTGCCTCGAAGGTTGCAGGCGTGGATATGAACGGTCTGCGCGAACTTGGCGACCAGTTAAAAGAGAAGCTGGGTGAGGGTGTCGTTGTCCTGATTTCCGATAACGACGGCAAGGTTAATATCGTTGCCATGGCGACAGATGGGGCAATGGGACAAGGTGCGCACGCAGGTAATCTGATCAAAGGGATCGCTGCACTGGTAGGCGGTGGTGGCGGCGGACGTCCCAACATGGCACAGGCGGGCGGTAAGAATCCTGCCGGGATCGACAGCGCGCTCGCAGAGTGCGCTAAGGTGTTGGAAGGGCAGATAAAATAGCTGGTTTTAAGGATTATCGTTCCTTTTGTCAAAATAGTGGTTGACTCATAACCAAAATGTGGTATAATTTATGTTGTGTGTCAAGCAAGAAAATAACCCGATCAGTCGAAATGCTTGTTAGGGACTGAAGGGAGGTCAGGTGTGGAATGTCAAATGTAATTGTGAAAGAAAACGAGACTTTGGACAGCGCATTGCGTCGTTTTAAAAGAAGCTGTGCGAAAGCAGGTATCCAGCAGGAGATTCGTAAGAGAGAGCATTACGAGAAGCCTAGCGTAAGACGTAAGAAAAAGTCCGAAGCAGCAAGAAAACGCAAATACAACTAAGCAAGACATGAAACAGACTCAAGAGACAATTTTGAGTCTGTTTTTCTTTTGCTTTCGGAATATCCGTTGTCCCACTACAATATGTATAGTACATAACAGAGTATGTAAGAGTGGGAGTGACAGTATTGCGAAGGATAGGAAAGCGTATTGTAGTATGGATTCTGCTGGGATGCCTTGTGCTCAACGCAGGATTTATAGGTCTATCGATGCAGGTATTGGCGGCGCCGGAGATTGCCACGCCATCCTATATTGTGATGGAGGCGTCCACCGGACAGGTGATCTGCGAGCAGGATGCGGACACGAGGAGAAGTCCGGCGAGCATCACAAAGATCATGACACTGCTGATTATTTTTGAACACATAAAGAGCGGAAGAATCCATCTGGAAGACCTGGTGACTACCAGCGCCTATGCAAAATCCATGGGCGGTTCCCAGGTATTCCTGGAGGAAGGAGAGACGCAGACATTAGAGACGATGATCAAATGTATCGCGGTTGCGTCGGGAAACGATGCCAGTGTAGCGGTGGCAGAATACATAGCAGGCAGTGAGGGTGAGTTTGTCAAGCTGATGAATGAGAAAGCGGAAGAGCTGGGGATGCAGAACACGCATTTCGAGGACTGCTGCGGATTGTCCGATTCCGATAACCATTATTCCTCGGCAAAAGATGTGGCGGTCATGTCCAGAGAATTGATTACGAAGTATCCCGAAGTCTTTGACTATACAAAGATCTGGATGGAGGATATCGAACATATAACGCCGACGAGCACATCGACTTTTACCTTGTCCAGTACGAACAAACTGCTCAAGCAGTACGAATGGACGACGGGGCTTAAGACAGGTTCCACCTCGAAAGCGTTATATTGCCTGTCGGCGACGGCGGACAGGGACGGCATGGAACTGATTACCGTGGTGATGGCGTCGCCGGACCCGAAAACGCGTTTTGCAGATGCGATAACCTTGTTGAATTACGGCTATAGCGTGAGCCAGATGTACCACGATGATAACAAAGAGCCTCTTCCCGAACAAAAAGTGGAAGGCGGCATCGAAGATGTTTTGTACTTAACCTATGAAGGGGCATTTGATTATCTGGATACAAACGGCAGTAACTTAAGCGAAATCCAGAAAGAGATCAGCCTGCCGGACATCGTCAAGGCCCCGGTTGCGGAGGGGGATGCCATCGGGGAGGCAGTCTATAAACTCGACGGAAAGAGGATCGGGAGCGTGTCCATCCTTGCGGCAAAAGGCGTGGATAAAGCAGGATACAAAGATTACTGGAAAAAAGTATGGATATTATATCTGATGAAACGATAACGCGCGGGACAGACGGATACACATAACAGTGAAAATGGGCTGAACCGTTGCGCTGGCTGTCAAAGAATGGTGTAAAAGAACGAATGTTCACAGATTGCGGGAAGCCCCAGTTCTATGATATACTTTATAAGTTGTCTGGACATGACGGCATTTGGAGAAGAGTGTATGATAGAAATTATTCTTGCCTTGTTGGGGGCTGCGGCAATCGTATGTCTGCTTATATCGGCGTGGGACTGTAACCGGTTCGTCACGGTGGAATATGAAATTGTATCGGATAAGGTCACGAAGCCGTGCAAGTTTGCGCTCTTGTCCGATCTGCACAATAAGTCTTTTGGCAAAGACCATGAGAGACTGGTGCAGGAGATTGACCGCATATCTCCCGACGCGGTATTGACGGCGGGGGATATGCTGACTGCTTCGCGAAATTCGGCTTACCAGAAAGCGTCGTCACTGATGCGGCAGCTTGCATCGTGCTACCCGGTGTATTATGGCATGGGAAATCATGAGTATGCCTTGAAAACGGAACCGGAACAGTACGGGACGATATACGATGATTATGCATCCGAGCTGGCAAAGGCAGGGATCAGGCCGTTAATCAATGAAAACACATATCTGCCGGAATATAACATCGCCGTCTGCGGCGCACAGATTGCGAAATGCTATTATCAGAAATTCAGAAAATTTCCCATGGATGGGCAGTATCTGTCAAAGATGCTGGGAGATGCGAGGCAGGATGCATGTCAGATATTGATTGCCCACACGCCGCAGTATTTCGAGGAGTATGCTGCATGGGGAGCGGATATAGTGGTGTCCGGGCATATTCATGGCGGTATTATGAAACTGCCCATTTTGGGCGGTGTATTGTCGCCGAATCTGACGTTGTTTCCCAAGTATGACGGCGGCAGGTTTACAATCGGTAAGTCAACGATGATTTTAAGCAGGGGCTTAGGCACGCACACGATTCCGGTCCGGGTTTTTAATCCGGGAGAACTTGTGGTGGTAAATGTCGTGCCGGACAGCCAGACGGCAGAAAGGACAAGCTATGGCGATTCCTGTTAAGCTGGAGGTGTTCGAGGGACCTTTAGATCTGCTCCTTCACCTGATTGATAAAAATAAAGTGGATATTTATGATATTCCGATCGTGGAGATCACGGAACAATATCTGGATTATATCAGGCAGATGGAGACGGAGGATATGAATGTCATGAGTGAGTTTCTGGTCATGGCGGCGACTCTGGTCGATATCAAATGCAGGATGCTCCTTCCGAAAGAAGTAAATGAGGAGGGGGAGGAAGAAGATCCGAGGGCGGAACTGGTCGAGAAACTGCTGGAATACAAAATGTGCAAGTATATGTCCTACGAACTGCGGGACCGTATGGTGGATGCGGAGCGCAGCCTTTATAAGAAACCAACGCTTCCCAAGGAGGTAGCGGATTACAGGCAGCCGATAGATTACGAAGAACTGATTGGAGATATGACCCTGCAGAAATTACATGAGATATTTAAACAGACCATGAAGCGGCAGGAAGACAAAATCGATCCGGTCAGGAGCACTTTCGGCAATATTGAAAAAGACGAGATTGACATGGAACTAAAGACTACTTTCGTGGAGGCATATGTGCGTAGCCACAAGACATTTAGTTTCAGAAAGCTCTTAGAAAAGCAGAATAGCAAGATGGAAGTGATTGTAACCTTTCTGGTTATTCTGGAAATGATCAAAACTGGCAGGATCGGAATCGAGCAAGAGGATACTTTTTCGGATATCATCATCACGACGAAAGACGTAAACGGCGATATGCCCGTGCAGCTTACGTCCGTCGCGGAATAGAGGAAAGAATTATGGAAAGAGCGAAAGCAAAGGCAGTGTTGGAGGCAATTCTTTTTACGATGGGCGATTCGGTCGGCATCGACAGCCTCGCGAATGTGATTGAGGAAGATAAAGAGACAACCAAAGAGATCCTTGCGCAAATGGCACAGGAATACGAGGCGCAGGACAGGGGGATCGGGATTACAACGCTGGATAATGCGGTGCAGATGTGCACGAAAGGTGAGCTGTATGAGTATCTGATCAAGATAGCCAAAGTGCCGAAAAAGTTTGTGCTCACGGACACGCTGCTTGAAACGCTTTCCATTATCGCTTACAAACAGCCGGTGACGAGGCTGGAAATCGAGAAAGTCAGGGGCGTAAGCTGTGACCATGCGGTGAACAAACTGCTTGAGTACGATCTGATTATGGAAGTGGGGAGGCTTGACGCACCGGGACGGCCGCTTCTTTTCGGGACGACGGAACAGTTCCTTCGGAGTTTCGGAGTGAAGTCACTAGATGACCTGCCGGAACTTAGCGCAGTGCAGATCGAGGAGTTTAAACAGCAGGCGGAGTCCGAGGTGCAGTTACAGCTGGATATTTGAGAAAATAATATTTTTATGCTAAGGTAAGCGGTATGCTATGCCGATATAGTTGTTATATTATAGGAAATTCTTATTCCTATGTTTATTGCGAGTTTGCGAAGCGAATTTCGTAAACGTGCTATACTTGTTTTTTATGATATTGATATCATATGAAATCAATTCGTTTCTCCGGAAATTCTATGTGCCTGTATAGGCCGATTTCGTTTTGATATGGATGCAGGGAGGCAAACTATCACCGGGGGGGGGCAAAATGCACTCAGTAAAGACAAATATGCTGGCATGGAACGCCAGTCGTGAATTAGGTATTACTACTAAGAAAAATGCTAAGAACACAGAGAAATTATCTTCCGGCTACCGCATCAACAGGGCGGCGGACGATGCGGCGGGGCTTGCCATTTCTGAGAAGATGCGCAGGCAGGTGCGCGGGCTTACGCAGGCGTCACAGAACGCACAGGACGGTATTTCCATGGTACAGTCGGCAGAAGGCGCGTTAAATGAGGTGCATGACATGCTGCACCGTGCTAACGAGCTGGCAGTGAAGGCGGCGAACGGCACATTGACCGATGACGACCGCGAACTGATCGACATGGAGGTACAGCAGGTCAAGAAAGAAATCGATAATTCTGCGGAACATACGGTTTTCAATGAGATTAGGCTGTTTCCGGACGACGGCAAATCACCGCGCAGCGCGTCTGTGATTGAGCAGTTTCACTATGAGATGAGTTATAATTTGAACGACGGCTCCTATGTGATCGACTATTCGCAGAGCACGGCAGGGGCAGGGCGAGCAGGGGTCAATGCGGTGTCCAGCGGCAACGCGCTTGCGGACGCGATTGCAAATGAATTGATCCCCAATGCGGTTCAGCAGATATTCGCTGCTTTTCCGTCATTGAAGAATGCAGTAGGCAATGATACGATCCAGATGGCTCTGGACGTATCTTACATAGACGGACCAAGCAACACGCTGGCGTATGCTTCCTATTCTTACTACAATACTGCTGGCTCGAAACCAATTGAAATGGGAATCAAGGTGGATACTTCCGATTTCAGCGAGAAAGATATTGTGGACGGTACAGACTCCAAGGTGGAGATGTTAAAATCTACGATCGCGCATGAGATTACCCATTCCATCATGCAGTATACGCTGACGGATGGGATGAGTGGCAGAAACGGCGAGAAGTACCCTACATGGTTTATAGAAGGTTCGGCACAGTTGTCTGGCGGTGGGTTTACTACCGGCTGGAATAACCAGCTGATATATTATGCAGACCGGCTTACCGATGCGGATGACACTTCGATGGATGCAAATATAAAGAATTATATGCAGCAGTACAGCGTTACAGGCAGACCTTACGGGCACGGTTATCTTGCCACGGCATATGCCGCTTATAAGGCAAATGGCGGCGGGGCTGTGACAGCCGCGGGCATTGCCGCAGGAATGGATAAGATTTATGCAAGCCTGCTAAACGGTGACAGTCTGGACAAAGCGCTGACGGACAACGCGGGTATATCGGAGCAGGATCTTCTGACTCAATTCGCGAGAGGCGAGAGCGATGTGATAAAATTTGCCAGAGAACTGGCTTTCCAGTCCAAGGGCGGAGCGGGTTCGGTGGTGGCAGCTGCGTTAAATACGGGCGGTTCACAGATTCTTGGAACGACGGCGGGCAATCAGGCGTTCCAGATCGATCCAACCAAAGTGAACGTGGATCTTTCCGGCGGCCATTCTTCCGTATTCTTACAGGTAGGCGCGGAGGCGGGCCAGCATATTGAACTGACCCTTTACCAGATGAGCGCGGAGGCGCTGGGGCTGGCGGATACGAATGTCAAAACGACAAGCGATGCAGACGACGCAATCAACGCGGTCAAAGCGGCGATCAAATACGTCAGCATGGTGCGCAGCGATTACGGCGCGATACAGAACCGTCTGGAACATACGATCAATAATCTGGATAATATTATCGAAAATACAACTTCTGCGGAATCTCTCATCCGGGACGCAGACATTGCGGATGAGATGCTGGAATATTCGTGCAACCAGATTCTGATGCAGGCAGGTGCATCCGTGCTGTCCCAGGCGAACCACCAGTCGGAGATGATACTCAGTCTGCTGGGATAATTCTGACAGGGAAAGGAGCATGTTAGGATGGGGACAATCAGAAAGATAACCTGCAGTACATGCAAGAATGAGTGGCAGTGTATGGAAGGCTGCGGGCTGGCACACGGGCGGCTTACGGCTGCGGCAGGCGTGTTTTCGGAAGAGGTGAGAAGGGATATTGCTGGAAAAGTTGGCGACGAGAAATTTCCGATATTTGATTTCAAATATCGTATCTCTGCCTGTGACCAATGCGGCAACATGGTGAGTGTTCCTGTATTGAATCTGATGGATCATGATGCAGAATATATGGGTGTCTGTCCGGTATGCGGCAGTACGGCGGGAACGGCTGCGTATTCCGACGGCACGCCTTGTCCGTCATGCGGGGCAGAGACGCTTACGTCGGAGGAAGTGGGGCACTGGGATTAAGGATAAGAAGCGGAGGAATAGGAGAATCCTTGTCATACAAAAAGCATACATGCATATATATTAACGAAGAAGCATGAAGGCTAGTATATGCGTATCTTTTCAAAGGGCAAATTATTCATAACAACAGATATTTTAAACAAGGCAGTCGCCATGGTGTTGGCGATCGCCTTGTTTTCTTGTTCAACTGCGTATGTCTGCGCCAGGGAAGGCGCGCAGGCAGAAGGAGATGAATTACAGTTATATGCGCAGGCGGCGGTTCTCATGGATGCGGATTCCGGGCGTGTCCTGTATGGCAAGAATGAGAGGGATGTTCTTCCGATGGCGAGCACAACGAAGATCATGACGTGTATCCTTGCGTTAGAGTACGGCAATCTGGATCAGATCGTGGAAGTGTCCGCCTACGCGACGAGTATGCCGAAGGTGAAACTGTATGTGAGACAGGGGGAGAGATACCGGTTAGAAGACCTGCTCTATTCGCTTATGCTGGAATCCCATAATGATTCGGCGGTAGTGATCGCGGAAGCCGTGGGTGGAAGCGTGGAGGGGTTTTCTGCGATGATGAATCAGAAAGCGAGGGATATCGGGTGTTATGATACATATTTTATTACACCCAACGGTTTGGACGCGGTCGTTAACGACAATGGAAAAATACATTCCACCACGGCGCGGGATCTGGCTAAGATCATGGCATACTGCGTGACGGATTCCTCCGCCAAGGAGAAATTCCTGGAGATCACGCGGACGATCGGATACGATTTTACTGATGCGGACGGCGTCAGAAGCTTTCACTGCAACAATCACAATGCTTTTCTGGGTATGATGAAAGAGGCGCTTTCCGGCAAAACTGGATTTACAAATAACGCAGGTTATTGTTATGTGGGAGCCATAGAGAGCGAGGGACGGATATTTACGGTTGCGCTGCTCGCTTGTGGCTGGCCGAATAACAGGAGTTATAAATGGAGCGATATGAAGAAGCTAGCTGCCTATGGAATGGAGAATTATGAATACAGGGACATCTATGAGGAGCAGGAGGCACATGACATTCTGGTCAAAAACGGGATCGACAATCGTTCCGGTGTCCCCTATAATGCGGCATATGTGACTGCACTCGTAGATGACCAGGGAGAAAAGAGTATCCCATATCTTCTGAGCAATGAAGATGAGATAGAGGTCAGGACGCAAATCGACAGCGTGCTGCAGGCTCCGGTCGGGGAGCGGGAGGAGGTCGGAACAGTGTGTTATTACTTAAACGGCGAACTGATCAGACGGTATCCTGTGGTCACGACGGAGGCGGTGGAAGAACGTACCTATAAATGGATATGCTTTTATCTTTTGGAAATCTTTTTGCCATAAATAATAGAGTAGACTCATTCTTAACATTTTTTTGGCGGAATAAATTAACTTTTTTGGAAAATTAGCTAGTCTAGTTGCTGAATTTATGTTATACTACCTTCGTGTATTATGTACACAATAATAATGTTTTAATTATTTATAATTATGATAAATGGAGGGCTGAAAAATGAGTACTACTTCTCAAGCGAGTCAAAGAATCAATGCTTTGCTCGATGAAAACAGTTTCGTTGAGATCGGTGCGCTCGTGACGGCGAGAGCTACGGATTTTAATTTGAAACAGGCAGAAACTCCGTCGGACGGTGTTGTGACCGGCTATGGATTGATCGACGGTAATCTTGTGTATGTGTATAGTCAGGATGCTTCTGTTTTGAATGGAACAGTCGGCGAAATGCATGCGAAGAAAATTGTGAACCTCTATGATCTGGCATTGAAAACAGGAGCGCCTGTAATCGGATTGATCGATTCTGCCGGACTTAGGCTGCAGGAGGCTACCGATGCGTTGAACGGTTTCGGAGAGATCTATATGAAACAGGCACTTGCCTCAGGCGTGATCCCTCAGATCACGGCGGTATTTGGCAGCTGCGGCGGCGGGCTTGCGCTGATTCCTGCAATGACTGACTTTGCTTTTATGGAAGAGAAGAAAGCAAAGCTGTTCGTAAATTCCCCGAATGCTTTGGAGGGCAACGAAATTTCCAAATGCGATACATCTGCAGCCACATTCCAGAGCGAGGAGACAGGGCTTGTGGATGCGGTTGGCGATGAAGCTTCTATCATGGCGCAGATCAGAGAACTTGTTTCCATGTTGCCTGCCAATAATGCGGAGATCGCGGTAGCCGATTGCACAGATGATTTGAACAGAGCGTGCGCGCAGATTGCGAATTGTGTAGGAGATACTTCCATTGCACTTTCCCAGATCGCGGATGACGGTATCTTCGTGGAGGTAAAACAGAATTATGCAAAAGATATGGTTGCAGGATTTATCAGATTAAACGGGGCAACCATCGGCGCAGTTGCCAACCGCATGGAAGTTTACAATGCCGACGGCGAAGTGACGGATAAATTTGACGCGGTACTGTCCGCAAGAGGAGCGGAGAAAGCGGCAGAGTTCATTAATTTCTGTGATGCTTTTGACATTCCGGTACTCTCCCTCACGAATGTGAAAGGTTTTGCGGCGTCGAAATGCTCCGAGAAGAGAATGGCGAAAGCGGTAGGGAAACTTACATATGCTTTTGCGAATGCAACCGTTCCGAAGGTGAACGTGATCATCGGCAAGGCATATGGCAGCGCTTATGTCGCAATGAACTCGAAGGCGATCGGCGCGGACATCACGATCGCGTGGCCGGAAGCCGAGATCGGTATGATGGATGCGAAGCTTGCGGCTAAGATCATATGTGACGGACAAGGTTCTGATGCCATTGATGCGTGTGCAAAAGAGTATGCGGCGCTTCAGAATAATGTGGCAAGTGCGGCGAAGAGAGGATATGTAGACCAGATCGTTGAGCCTGCCGATACGAGAAAATATG
>JAMPGN010000146.1 GCA_023663915.1 Eubacterium sp.
GCGGGGTACAGGTTCTGACGCAGGAGGAAGTTGTGACAATGGCATGTTTTGGGGATTCTATCACCCATATGTCTTACTATTTTGACCCGCTGCTGGAAAGCTTGTATGAAAAATATCCGTCAAAAATTTCTCTGCTCAACTGTGGGATCGGGGGTAATCGTGTTCTCTATGATGCATGTTATGTGGAAGAGATTCCGGGACATGGCAGATGTTTTGGTAATGCAGGTATTAGACGGTTTGAACGGGATGTCTATGAGGATGTGGAACCGGATATCGTATTTTTAATGGAAGGTGTGAATGATTGCACCCATGGACTGGCGTTTCATGTGCCGGGAGAAGTACCGACAGGGAAACAGATTTATGAAGGGATCAAAGAAATGGTGGAGATAGGACATGCGAGAGGAAGCAAAGTTTACCTGAGCACGATTATGCCTTTTGGATGTTATGAGGATTCTTTTCGGGAAGAGGCGGAGACAATTCGGCAGGAGGCAAATGAATTGATTCGCAGGAATCAGACGATTGCAGATGGATTTTTGGACTTAGACGAGATTATGCGAAAAGAAGAGGACATTCATTTTATGAAAGATGGAATGCATCTGGGTGATGGTGTGCACCCCAATGAAGCGGGCGGCGGAATGATTGCGAAGGCGATTGGACAAAAGATATCATTTGAAATGAGAAAAATTTGTCCGGGCGGAACAAAGGCAGAGGAGTAAGAGCGTCATGGAAAAAATGAATCATATCAAAATCAGTGAATGCAGTGGCCGTTTGCAGACGATGGGAAGAACCTTTATGACGGAAAACGGTCTGTTCTGTAACTGGACTTGTTCTGGGATTCGATTTGCGTTTCGGGGTAGTAGTTTAGCAGCTAGAATACAGGCTTTTCCCGAACAGGAACAGGAGTTCAATCCTATGACTGCCGTTTATGAAAATCGGGATACGTGGCCGTGGATTGCTATTTTTGTGGACGATGAAGATGAGCCGGTTCGCTATTTGGAAATCAACCGAAAGGAAGATGTCTATCCATTGGCTGTTTTTGAGGATGACGGAATACATACCGTGACCATTCGTAAGATCACGGAGAATGCGAAAGGCAAAATTCGTCTGACAGAGTTTTTTGACAGACGGGGAGATCGAGGCTGGCCCGGATAGGACAGGCGGGCTGAAACTGGAATTTATAGGGGATTCGATTACGTGCGGATTTGGAAATATGGTAAATGACGCGAACCGTATGTTTTATACCGCGGATGAGAATGGCTGGATGGCACATCCGGCAGTGGCGGCACGGAGATTACAGGCAGATTTCAGTGTCGTTTCCTGTTCAGGGATTGCTGTTACAGAGGGAATCGGGAAGTTTACATATATCCTTCCGCCTATGAAGTATTATTATCCTTATTGTGACCGCATGGCGCAGGAATTGGAAGAAGAAACCGGTGAGCTTAAATTGTGGGATTTTCAAGATTCTATTCCGGATGTGATCGTCTTGAATCTGGGAACCAACGATGCAACTGTGATTGATCTGAATGGAGACACGCGGGCAGGCACCAAGAAGTTTGAGCAAGATTATTACGAGTTCTTACAAATGCTGCGTAAATATAACGGCGTGACTCCGTGGATTATCTGTGCGCTTGGCAGCTTGGATTACTTTCTCTATGACAGTATACAGAAGGTGGCAGAAAGATTTCGCAAGGAGTGCAAGGATAACCGGATAAGCTGCTTTAAGTATGGGAGAGTCCGGGTCAATGACGGACTGGGCGCGTGCAGACACCCATATGTGACGACATAGGTGCGTATGGGTGAGGAATTGGCGGAGTATATTCGGAACGAGATATCGCTATAGGGCGATGGAAAGGAAAAATTCAAGCCACAGTAAGTTGTGGTTTGGATTTTTTTTGTGTATACTGATACTAAGTTACAGTGGATGACAGGAAAATGAAATATATTTCTGTGAAGGGAAGATACTGTCGGAACAATAGGAGCCTGCAATGGATAAAACAACTTACCTGTTTAAATATATGTACCGTCTATGGGGTATGGTGGGGAGGCTGACGGATGAGGAGGGCAGTTTGCTTGCGATACCGTCCGCAGATTTTCGTGACAGTGATCCGGTGTGTTGTAGTCTCGCACTCTTAAAAGATCTGCAAAAACGAGCGGGGAGGGGTAAAAACGGGAATAGCTACAAGGCGTATGACGATGACGGCTATCTGTATTATGTGTCCCACAGACCAGAGGGTTATATTATATGGGGTCCCGTAGTTTTTGAGGAGCATTCGGAGCATGAGAAGCAGGCATATTGTGAGAAATATGGTGTTCAGGGGAAAAGCCTGCAGATTCCTTTGGTGGATGTCTGGCGTTACAAAGAGTTTATCACGTTTGCGCACGGGCTTTTATTTGAGGAATATGAACTGGCAGCGGTATTCGATGACGAAATAGGATCGGAGCGTTTTCAAGGGACAATTTATCCCAAGATTCTGGAATATGGACTTGAAAATGCGGAGTATGGCATAGAGCACCATTCTTTTGTTGATGAGCAGAAGGTCTATAAATGGTTGATCGAGGGAGAACTGCCGGCTGGGGGCGAAAATGTGTTTCAGGATGAGATGGCACGGACGTTTGTGAATCTTCCGGGTGCGGTCGGAATCATGGCGAAATCACAGAGGAAGAATGTCGAGTATGGGGTAGTTGCCGGGATTACTCTCGCGACCAGATATGCGATAGCTGCAGGCGTGCGGGAAAGTGAAGCCTATGCGTTAAGCGACGTGACACTGCAGACGCTCGCAAGGACAAAGAGCACAGTAGAGATGTATGATACGATGAACCATGCGTTTCAGGAGTTCAGTCGGCTTGGCAGGGAAGCGAAGACGAGAGCGACAAAGCATTCCCTTTATGTGGAGCAGAGCAAGGACTATATCGCAAAGCACATTTATGAGAAATTGTCCTTACAGACAGTTGCGGACAAGGTCGGTGTGCACAAAGTATATCTCTCACGAATTTTTTCGGAGCAAATGGGAATGACGCTGACGGATTATATTATGAAAGAAAAGATACAGATTTCCTGTAATCTTTTGAAGTATTCCAACCGTCCGATTGCGATTGTTGCGGAATATATCAATCTTTCCCCACAGAGTTACTTTACTAGAGTGTTTAAGAAAGTGACGGGGGAGACACCTGCGCAGTACCGACAGACGCATAATGATAAAAATTTTATAGAAAGTTAAAATTAGATAATATATAATAAGATCAGATAATACAATACAGAGAATCATGGTTAGAATCTTCTTATCAAACAAATACACAGTGAGAGGAGATTTAAGCTATGAGTCAAAAGAAACAGCGGGAAGTCACCGGAAAAGAGCGCGTCAGTTATGTGTTGTATTTTCTGGGGCAAAACATTTTTTACATGTTGACGTACATGTACATGAACACCTATTTTACGGATGTCGGGATTCCGGCGGCGGCAGTCGGTGTAATTGTCCTGATTGTAAAGATATGGGATGCAATCAATGATCCGATTTTCGGCGGAATTGTAGATAAGGTACATTTGAAAGGCGGAAAGTTTGTTCCTTGGCTTCGTATTGCAGTACCGGTTCTGCTGATTGCCAATGTTGCGCTATTTGCAATTCCGATTAGCATTCCGCAGGGAATAAAGATTGCATGGGCAATTCTGGCGTATTGTCTCTGGTCGGTAGGCTATACGATGAATGATGTGCCGATTTTCGGTTTGATTACCACGATTACAGGCAATCAGGATGAGCGTACTTCCTTAAACGCTTCCGGGCGTGTTGCGGCGATGATTGCAGCGATGGTTATCTCCATTATCATTCCGGTATTTCGTAATGCGATCGGCGGATGGACTACAACGGTTCTCGTGTTGTCGTTAATTGGTGCTGTATTCATGCTTCCTATGGGGTTTGTTGCAAAAGAACGCGTGGAACCTACAGAGAAACAAGAATCATTCAGTTTTAAAGAAATGTTTCAATATCTCATCGGCAATAAATTTCTGTTAATCTATTATGTAGCTTTTATGATTTCGGGTGCGTTAAATGTAGGAAGCTCATGGGGACTCTATATTGCCCGCTATTGTATTGGCAATGAAGGAATCATGTCTATTACAAGTATTGCAGGGATTCTTCCCGCAGTTGTGATCGGTGTGTTTGTGCCGGCGCTTTGCAGAAAAATAGATAAGTTTAAACTGTTCTACGGGGCTACGGCAGTTACTTTTGTTCTGAATATTGTCCGTTGGTTTGTTGGATATGAAAGTATTCCAGCTTTTATTGCGGTAGCATTCCTGATTGCGATGCCGACTGGTTTTATATCGATTCTTACATATATGTTTACACCGGATTGTGCGGAGTACGGGCATTATAAGACCGGCAAAAGTTATCCGGGAATCACTTTTGCAACGCAGACTTTCTTTGCAAAGATGCAGTCGGCGATACTCTCGGCAGTTGCGGCGTTTGCACTGGGTCTTACTGGTTTTATTGAAGGAGAAGATGCGGTACAGGTTGAGGGATTTGCGGATAATCTTTGGAATGTAAGCTGTATTCTTCCTTTGATCGGATATGGAATTGCACTTGTAATCTTATACTTCTATAAGCTGAATGACCATGATGTACAGTTGATGACCAAGGTAAACAATGGTCAGATGACGCGCGAGGAAGCGGAAGCGCAGATGAAACATAAATATTAATTATAAAATGCAACATAAAAATATGATAGCAGAATGGAGGAAAAAACATGGAAAGAGACATCAAACAAATCGTTTCCCAGATGACCCTTGAGGAAAAAGCCGGAATGTGCTCCGGCGAGGATTTCTGGCATCTGAAAAGCGTGGAACGGCTGGGGGTTCCGGCGGTAATGGTATCGGACGGACCTCACGGACTACGCAAACAGCCGGATGCGGGCGATCATCTTGGAATCGGTGAGAGCATCGTTGCGGTATGTTTCCCGGCGGCTTGTGCCGTGACATCCAGTTTCGACACGGAACTAATTCAGGAGATGGGAAAGACGTTAGGCGAGGAATGCCAGGCGGAAGATTTAAGCGTGCTCCTTGGACCGGCGGTGAACATCAAGAGAAGCCCGTTATGTGGACGTAACTTCGAGTATATGTCCGAAGATCCGTATCTTGCCGGTAAAATGGCGGCGGCTTACATCAATGGTGTGCAGAGCTGGGACGTAGGTGTGAGTATGAAACACTACGCGGCGAACAACCAGGAGTATAACCGCATGAGCTGCTCGTCCAATCTGTCCGAGCGGACATTCCGGGAAATTTATCTGCCAGCTTTTGAGATGGCAGTGAAGGAAGCGCAGCCGAAGACGCTCATGTGCAGTTACAATAAGATCAACGGAGTTTACGCTTCCGAGAACAAACATCTTCTGACCGAGATCTTACGGGACGAGTGGGGATTTGAAGGTTATGTGATGACAGACTGGGGCGCAGTTGCAGACCGCGTCCAAGGCATTGTGGCGGGGCTTGATCTGGAAATGCCGGGAAGCGGCGGATTTAATGATGCGAAGATCGTTGCGGCAGTGAAGGACGGAAGTCTGGATGAAGCGCTGCTTGACACTGCGGTAGAGCGCATCTTGAAAGTTGTATTTTCCTATGTGGATCACCGCCATCCGGAAGCAGTGTTTGACAGAGATGCAGACCACGACAAGGCAGTGAAGATTGAGACAGAGAGTGCAGTCCTCTTAGAGAATAACGGCGTGCTTCCGTTAAAAGCGGATGCGAAGGTTGCCTATATCGGTGAGTATGCTGCAAAACCGCGCTATCAGGGCGGCGGTTCGAGCCACATCAACGCAAGCAAGGTATCTTCCGCGTTGGAGAGCGCTAAGGCGAAGAATCGCGCAGTAACTTATGTAAAAGGCTTCCCGTTTGACAAGGATGAGGAGAATGAGGAAGAATTACAGGCAGCAGTACAGGCGGCAAAGGAAGCGGAAGCAGCCGTGGTCTTCGCGGGGCTTCCCGATGTGATCGAGTCGGAAGGATACGATAGAAAAGACATGAAGCTTCCGGTATGCCAGAATAAACTGATCGAGGCGGTAGCACAGGTACAGCCGAACACCATCGTTGTACTGCATAACGGAAGTCCGGTCGAGACTCCCTGGGTGGATAAAGTGGCTGCAGTTTTGGAAATGTACCTCGGCGGTCAGGGCGTGGGAGAGGCGACAGACCAGATTCTCTATGGTGAAGTGAATCCTTCCGGACGCCTGGCAGAGACCTTCCCGATTCGCCTGGAGGATAACCCAAGTTATCTCAACTTCCCCGGAGACGGAGAGAACGTAGACTATGCGGAAGGCATCTATGTTGGTTATCGTTATTACGATACTAAGAAAATGCCTGTGCGCTGGGCGTTTGGACATGGACTGTCCTATACAACCTATGAGTACAGCAATCTGAAAATGCCTGCAGAGACGTTGAATGATGATAACTGTGTGAAAGTGACGGTCGATGTGAAGAATACCGGAAAAGTGGCAGGTAAGGAAGTAGTACAGCTCTATGTCAGCGACCGCAACGGCACGGCGGGCAGACCGGTCAAGGAACTGAAAGGCTTCGCGAAAGTCGCGCTTGAACCGGACGAGACAAAGACGGTTGAGTTTACATTGAATGCAAGAGATCTGTCATTCTATCATGAAGGGCTTGGCGACTGGTATGCACCTTCTGGAACTTATGAAGTGCTGGTGGGACATGCGAGCGATGAGATTGCCCTGTGCGGGGAACTCTCATTTGAGACAAAGAAACTTCCGCCGATGTATGTAAGCGGAGCTACCACAATTGGTCAGCTTCTGAAACATCCGGTGACGGCGCCTGTTGTCGGTCAGATGATGAAGAGTATGCAGGATGCAATGGCAATTCCAACTCAGGGAGAGGATGCGGAAAGCGTCGCAGATTCCCTCGGAACAGGCATGGAAATGATGGAAGCGATGATGACGGGAATGCCGTTGAAATCTCTTGCGAGCTTCGCAGGCGCGGAAGTGGCTGCAAAGATTGAAGAGATGATCGGAAACTTGAATCAGATGCTTGGAAATTAACCGATGATAATATCCTGTATCGTTTTGCCCTGCAAATATGTGAATAGAATATTTGTGGGGCTGGCGATACAGGATTTTGTATTTTCCATCAAAATTTTGCAAACAAGATGATCCGAAACCGCCCATTCTCGCAGTAACATTCAATATTTCCGCCCAGTTTGCCGCAGAAAGCCTGTATGCTCTGCATTCCGAGACCGTGATTTGCGCCTCTTGTGCTTTTGGGAAGTCTTGTTATGGAGTCAAAGGGGATTTCACTTTCACATTCATTTTCCATATCGATTAGAAGGTATTCTGATGTACAATGTATTTTTGCATTTATATATCTTTGCTCCGGCGTAAGGTCTTTCACATAAGACACGGCGTTTTCCAAAAGATTTGCAAGCACCATAGCAAACTCGTATTCATTGACCGGAATCTGTCTTGGTATCAATACTTCCGGATTCAAGGTGATATGAAGGGACTTTGCTTGTTCTGCCATTTTGAGGAGAACTGTATTGACGATCAGATTTTCACAATATCGGTTGACTCTGTTTTCCTCCACCACTTCATGAATATGCCCGGTTATGTTCCGAATTTCATCGTATTCTCCCTGCTCTAAGAGGGAATCGATCGTCATGGAATAATGTCTCATATCATGCCGCAGTATTTTGAGATTTTGCTCCGACTGTTCCACTAAGTAATTCTGGCTTTCCAGACCTTTGATATAAGATTCAAACATCACGTTTTTCCAATATTCTTCTGCCTTTTTTGACTCACTATCCAGATATCGAAGCACTACTACGTAGGACACTAACATCGTGATCATCAGAAAGATGCTGACAAGGATATTTTCGGGATATTCATAAAGTGTGTATGGAAAGAATGCAAGGCAGGAGAAACTACAGAAAAAGAATATAGGAATCAAACATAATTCCCACCAGCTTTTTCCCAGATCACGTTCGCAAAATTTATGGAATATATTTCCAATCTTGCGGTAGAGCACCAGCAGGATCACAAGATGCATCAAGAGGTTTCCTGCAAGAGCAAGATGGACATGACCGGTGAGAATGTATAAGATCGATCCCGTTATACTCCCGACGATCACATAATTGGACGCACTCAGACCGATGAAAAGCGTCCGGCTGTTTCTTTTTTGGGAGATAAAAAGTCCGCTAAACTGTGCTATGGCGATCTGTACGATGGTTGCGAAGAAATAAAACAGACTGCTGTCTGCAAAAAGATTCAGTTTATACCTACCTGTATTTTTCGGAAACGAAAAGAAGATATTCCCGCTTGACATTCGCAGACTTTGCCTTGCTGACCGGAAGCAGACAGCCGGATTCCATGACGACACTGTCCTGAGTCAGTTGCTTTACATAGTCAAGATTGACAAGGAAAAACTTGTGAATCTGCAGGAAATTCTTTCTTTTCGCGATCTCGTGGATCTCCTCTTCAAAAGACTGCCTGAGGAAGAGGCTTTGGAGGAGTTCTCCGTCTGGCAGATGGACTGCCAGCCTTCTGTTGACATTTTCGATATATTCTATTTTGGAATAAGCACATTGTATGAATCCGGCTTTGGTTTTAAGCAAGTACAAAGGCTCCGTTTTGGAATGCATATAAGACAGGGCATAGTCCAATGCTTCAAAAAACTTGTCCTCGTCGATTGGCTTTAAAAGGTATCTTACCGCGCGCACTCCGTAGGCATCCAGTGCATAATCGTCCGAAGCGGTGACGTAAATGATTGCATTCTCACAGTCGGATGTTCTAAGCTGATTGCCGAGATCGATTCCTGTCTGCCTTGGCATCAGCATGTCCAATATATAAATATCCGCCAGATTGCCCTCCGATATTTTATGGGACAGTCTGGAAGGGTCAGACATTTTATCCACTTCAAAATCTTTGTCGGGATATAGAGTCTTATATTTCAACAATAACTTTTCGATAGTGAGAAGGTCTTTGATGCTGTCATCACAGATTGTTATTTTCATCATGTAAATTTCCGTTTCTGATTATCATTAAAAATACCATTAAAAATTATACTGAATTTGAGAAGGTTTATCAATCGATTCAACCGCCAAGTTTACGCTCGATTGTGAAAAAACGGCTGTAAAATGTGAAGAAGTGAAATTGACGTTAAAATGGTGGCGGGATAGAATGAGCGCAGACTGTACACTTTGCATCACGGAAATAGTTGTGCAGATTTGCTTTAGATGTAATTTAATAGACGACAGGAGGAAAAAGTGTTTATGAAAAACTGGAAGTTAATTTTGATGGCAGGCGTCATCATGGGAGACGCCACGCCAAATGTTATTTTCAAATCTGTGGACGGCAAGCTGGGGATCACAGGCATTAATTAGCCTGCCGCTTATACATTTAACCTGATAACCCCGTCACATAAGCTTATTCACAATCGCTTTAATGGAGATTGGCGCGCCCGCTATAATCATATCTAGTGCATCATTGCCGGACACTTCCAGTATTTTCTTGCATTTTTCCCTGTTCTTAAGTTCAGCGGACGCAGCCAGAGCCTCACATACGGTATAATTTCTTTCCTTTGGCGAAAAATCTTTCATTCTTTTTAAGGAATAATCTTTAAGGGTCTCCCATTCATCGTCTAATATTGTTATCGTTCCGGCGGTGGCGGTATTTTTCTTTTCGGGTGTGGCGGCTTTCAAATGTCTTGTATTGTCAATATGTATATCTCCGGCTGCCGTAATTTTATCTCCATAAAATTTCCCCGCCTCGGTTATAATGACTCTTTCCGTAGCGTTGTATATTGCGTTACGATCATTCATACAAATTATCAGGGCACTGCGGATTTCCCTTATGAAATCCGGGTCTGGAGCAGCTATGTAAAAACACGTTCCCGCGTGATTCTGGATTCTCAACGCATGGGTGCCTGCACCGCCTTTCTCCGGCTCCGGTATTTCTACAAATGAAATTGCATGAAACGGTATCAGTATATTCTCATCATAGGATATCATACCCTTTCCAATTTTGAGCTTTCCGGCATCCATGACATATTTGTTTTCTTTTAATTTCCACTTATCGGTCAGCCCTTTGATGTCTCCCATCTTTGCCTCCATCTGTATCCGGTTTTCTTTGACATATTAGATCATGAGTCTGCGTCTATTATATCATAAGCATAGAAGCTGTAATCCTTGGCAATGCCAGCAAGAATTGCGCAGCAATTCTTGTGACGCAGACTGCTGAGTCTGCGTCTATTATATCATAGGCTTGGGTGGGAGGACACTATTTTTGATTAGAAAATAGGTTTTTCTGGTTTGATATTGTTTCGTATTGCTTTTAAATGGATCCCAAAATATAATATTCCATATAAGAAATCACGAAAGGATAGAGGAATTGAAAGAACTAATACAATTCTATTCTGTATGGATCATTAAAGAAGGAGGCTGGTAGAAATGGCTAAGGATTTGACAACTTCCAGGATAGACAGACAAAATATCTTGAACAATGAATTGGCTATGGAGGAAATACAGAGTCAGACAAGGATACAAGGTATTCTATTCGAGGGAAAAATATGTTTTACAAAAGCGATGGCTGCAACTTTTTTTGAGATTGATACCAGGACAGTCGAGCGATATGTTGCTGAGTACCAGACAGAGATTTCAGACAATGGCTATGAACTTTTAAAAGGAAAACGCTTGAAAGATTTTTTGAAATGTGTCCAGGAGCAAGATGTTCCCGACATAAATGTCGGGAACATCAGCAACAAAACACCCCAGATTGCAATTTTTGATTTCAAATCATTTTTAAATCTTGCCATGCTGCTGGTGGAAAGTGAGCCTGCAAAGAGCTTGCGTCAGGTTATGCTGGATATTGTGATTGATTTCATCAACATGCGCACTGGAGGGGGAACGAAGTATATCAATCAACGCGACCAAGATTTTATCAGTGCATTTTTACAGGAAGAAAATTATCGGAGAGAATTTACAGATGCCCTGCATGATTATGTGGATATGGGAAACAGTAAATATGCTATATACACAGATAAAATTTATCAAAGCATTTTCAAAGAGAAAGCAAGAGAATACAGACAGATTTTACATCTTTCCAGCAAGGAGAAAATCAGGGATACTTTTTATTCTGAAGTGTTGGATTTGATTGCTTCCTATGAATGTGGATTGGCTGAGATGATTAAGGTTCAATCAGAACAGTTGGGAAGAAAATTAAACAACTGGGAACTTTCTGATTTATTTGATGGATTTGAAATGCTGCCACTCTGGAAACCTTTGATTGTCAGGGCAAGGACAAAGATGG
>JAMPGN010000147.1 GCA_023663915.1 Eubacterium sp.
GATGATTCCGGTACTCTTGGGAATTGCCATTGTCATTTTTACCATTATGTATTTTTGTCCGGGTGATCCCGCAGCGGCTATTCTTGGAAATTCGGCAACACCGGCAGCCATAGAGGCGAAACGTGTGGAAATGGGATTGGACCGCCCTTATATTGTGAGGCTACTCGATTATTTAAAGCAGGTATTTTTACATTTTGATCTTGGAACTTCGTACTTCCAGAATCAATCCGTTATGTCAGGTATTTTATACCGGCTGCCCTACACCGTTACGATTGCAGTGATCTGTATGTTGCTCCAGATTTTGATTGGAACGCCGCTTGGGATTACAGCAGCGGTGCATCAGAACGGAATTGCGGATCGGATCTGTATGGTCATTGCGCTTGCCGGTGTATCGATTCCGGGATTCTGGCTTGCCATGATGCTGGTGTTATTGTTTGCCGTAAGACTCGGCTGGCTGCCGCCTTATGGAGTAGGCGGGATTCAATATTTTATTCTTCCTTGTATTGCCAATGCCTTTGCCGGAATCGCGTCACAGGCGAGGCAGACTCGTTCCAGTATGCTGGAAGTGATTCGTTCGGACTATATTGTGACCGCACGTGCCAAGGGATTGTCAGAGAAAGAAATCTTGTATAAACATGCATTGCCGAATGCATTAATTCCGATTATTACTGTAGTTGGAAATGGTATGGGAATGATGTTGGGCGGAACGGTGGTAATTGAGTCCGTATTTTCCATTCCTGGTATCGGAATGTATACGACGTCTGCGATCAACAACAGGGATTATCCGGTGGTAATGGGCGGTGTGTTGTTCTTAGGCGCATTATTCAGTCTGATCATGCTGTTGGTGGATGTCATTTACGCATATGTCGATCCGCGAATTAAGGCGCAGTATGAAGGGCAGCAGAAATCTTGGAGAAGGAGGAAAAAAGCGAATGACTAACAGTGCGGCAGCTATAAAAGGTGTAACCATGGAGCGGAAAAAGAAAGAAGGTCAGTTCAGCCTTGTTATGAAGCGCCTGATGAAGAATAAACTTGCTATGGCAGGGCTTTGTATCACGCTGCTTCTGTTTTTGCTTGCGATTCTTTCCCCATGGATTATGCCTTATGATTATGATGAACTTAATATGATTGATCGTTTTGCGTCGCCATCTTTAAAGCACTTATGTGGGGCAGATGAGATGGGAAGAGACATTTTCAGCCGTCTTCTCTATGGGGCGAGATGGTCTCTGGCACTCGGTTTTCTGGCAACGATTATTTCTACGGTTATCGGAATGGTAATCGGATCGATTGTAGGCTATTTTGGTGGAACGGTGGATACAGTGGTTATGCGTCTGATCGATATCCTTCAGGCGATACCGGGAATCCTTCTAGCGATTGCTATTTCAGCTTGTCTGGGAAGCGGTTTTGTGAATACAATCATTGCCCTGTCAATCGGCGGCATTCCCATGACAGTGAGACTCCTTCGGGGTTCTATTATGGGAGTGCGTAAAATGGAGTATCTTGAGGCGGCGCAGACGATTAACTGTTCGATACCGCGTCTGATTATCAAACATATTTTGCCAAACAGTATTTCTCCGATCATCGTCTCTGTGACAATGGGAATCGGAAATACGATCTTGATGGCGGCATCCTTGAGTTATATCGGACTGGGCGTACAGCCGCCGACTCCGGAATGGGGAGCGATGTTGTCAGCAGGCAGGACTTATATGAGAGATTACCCTCATATGGTATTGTTTCCGGGAATAGCGATTGCTCTGGTAGTGCTTTCTTTGAACATGCTAGGGGACGGACTGCGGGATGCTATGGACCCCAAACTAAAGAAATAGGAGGACGGTAATATGGATAAAAAGAAAGCTCCATTTATTGAAGTGAAAGATTTGAAGGTACATTATACTTCTGAGGGCAGGGAAATTCATGCGGTAAATGAGGTGTCCTTTTCTCTGGAAAAAGGGGAAACGCTTGGACTGGTAGGAGAGACCGGGGCGGGCAAGACGACGATCGCAAAGTCCATCTTAAGAATTTTACCGGAACCTCCTGCACAAGTCGATGGTGGAGAGATTTTGTTGGAAGGGACAGATCTGTTGAAATTATCAAATGATGAAATGAGGAAAATACGCGGAAGAAGAATCGCGATGATTTTCCAGGACCCGATGACAGCGCTTAATCCGGTTATGAGAGTCGGGAAGCAGATTGCGGAAGGAATTGCTCTTCATAAGAAACTGTCGGCAAAAGAAGCGGAAAATGAGGCGAAAAAAATGTTGGAGATGGTAGGAATACCGGCTTCACGATACCGTGATTATCCGCATCAGTTTTCCGGTGGTATGAAGCAGAGGGTAGTCATTGCCATGGCGTTATCCTGCAATCCGGATCTGCTGTTAGCGGATGAACCGACGACTGCTCTCGATGTGACGATTCAGGCGCAGGTTTTGGATATCGTTAAGAATCTTCAACAGGAACTGAAAACATCTATGATTATGATCACGCATGATTTAGGTATTGTGGCGGAAGTCTGTGATAATGTTGCCGTAATCTATGCGGGACAGATTGTGGAGTATGGAAGCCGGGAAGAAATCTTTGATCATCCGGTGCACCCGTACACGATCGGACTGTTTGGCTCGCTTCCGGATATCAATTCTGACGTAGACAGACTATCCCCGATTATGGGTATGCCGCCCGATCCCGCCAATCTCCCTTCGGGCTGTGCTTTTTCACCTCGCTGTCCTTACGCGGATGAGAAATGTAGAATCGCACCTGTCGGGCTTGATACGATGGAAGGAACGCATTCATGCCGCTGTATTCACTGGCGCAAAGCGGAACAAATGAGAAACGCCGGGGAAACCAGTTAGAGGGAAAGGAGAATACTATGTCAGAAATATTGATGGAAGTAAAACATCTGAAAAAATATTTTGAAACGCCAAAAGGAATGCTCCATGCAGTGGATGATGTGACTTTTTCGATTGGAAAAGGAAAGACCATGGGAGTAGTAGGGGAATCCGGATGCGGTAAATCGACTCTTGGACGTACACTGATTCATCTATATGAGAGTACCGATGGACAGATTTTGTTTCGTGGGGAAGACATTACCCATGTGACAAAACATAAGATGCATGAGTTGAGAGAGCAGATGCAGATTATTTTCCAAGACCCTTTTGCGTCTTTAAATCCGAGAATGACGGTGGAGGAAACCATTCGGGAACCGTTGGAACTGTGCGGGAAATTTAAAAAAGGAGAATTGCAGGACGAGGCGGACCGGATCATGGAAATGGTTGGTATTGACGAGAGACTTCGGTATGCCTATCCCCATGAGTTAGACGGCGGCAGAAGGCAGCGTGTGGGAATCGGACGTGCGCTTGCCTTAAATCCGGCATTTGTGGTCTGTGATGAACCGGTGTCCGCGCTCGACGTTTCCATTCAGGCGCAGGTATTGAACCTTCTTCAGGATTTACAGGAGAAATCCGGAGTTACATATATGTTCGTGACACATGATCTGTCAGTGGTCAAGCATATATCCGATCACATCTGTGTGATGTATTTAGGGCAGCTTGTGGAGACTACGACATCCAAAGAGTTGTTTGCGAATCCGGTGCACCCGTATACGAAGGCATTATTGTCCGCGATTCCTTCCGTGGATATTCATCAGAAAAAGCAGAGAATCATTTTACAGGGTGAAATCGTATCACCAGTTGAGCCAAAACCTGGATGCAGGTTTGCGGCGAGATGTCCATATGCGACAGAACAGTGCAGGCAGCCCCAGCAGCTTCGCGAGATTGCAAAAGATCATTTCGTCTCCTGCTGCAGGGTGGAAGAAATCGGGTAATCAGATAAGAGAGGTGGGAACTAATGAAGGCAGGCGCAGGAAAATCAGAAATCATACTGACAGATGAATATTTGGAAATTGAGAATTTTACAGTGATACATAAGGCTTTGAACGCCCGTGCCGTGGTGATGGAAAGCGAAAATGTTTTTGTCTGTTTATCTCTTGAGATGACATCCCTTCCAGAGGAGGAAGTGAAAATGATGCGTCAGGGGATTGCGGAACGCTTTCGGTTAGAGGAGACACAAATCTGGGTATGTGTGACACATACCTTTTCCGCACCTCATTTATTGCCGGACGGGATATTGAAAGATGAGGAAAAAATAAAACAAAAAGAAATTTATCGTAAGGCGCTTCACAAGGCGGCAATGGAAGCGGTGGAGCTGGCTTTTGCTTCCATGCAGCCGGTGAGGGCAGGGTTTGGCACAGGTTTGTGCGAGGTAAACAGAAACAGGGATGTGGAACTGCAGGACGGCTGGTGGGTCGGGGAAGGCGGACTTGGATTGACAGACCATACCGTGTCGGTTCTGTCTCTGAACCGTGCAGACGAAACGCCGTTGGCAATTTTATTTCATTACGGAGTGCAGTCCTCAGTGCTTGATGGATCGGAATTGAATGCAGGGGGCAAGGCAGTCACGCCGGATCTTGCCGGAACAGCCAGTGTCTATATTGAAAAAATGTATAAAGAAGACAATACGATCGGACTGTTTCTGATAGGGGCGGCGGGCGATCAGTGCCCGATCGAGAAGACGGTCCATGAAGTTTTTGTGCAGGGGGAGCGTGTGCGCAGAGACCGTCAGGAGGAAGGATTTGGAATTTGTGAATCACTGGGGGAAAAGCTTGGCAAAACGGTTTGTGATATCATGCAGAAGATGACGTACACAAATGTTGCGGATAAGATTAAGTACGGGAAAGTAAATTTTCATGTGCCGGGGAAAGAGATGGAGCGGGAGCTGAAAAAACTTCATCCCGTAAAACAGATGGAATACATACCATCAACGGATAAAGAAATCGAGGTGGAGGCAGTCTGCATCGGGGAGCTTGCACTTGTGGGTGTGAAACCGGAGCTGAATTGCTGCAGCGGGATTGCCATCAGCGAATACTCTCCGTTTCAGAATACATTGGTATGTACCATGGTGAACGGAGCTTCCAAATATATGGCAGATAGAAATTCTTATAATAGGTATACTTATGAGGCAATCAATTCACCGTTCGGCAAAGGTGCGGCGGAATTGTTAATACGACAATCCGTGGCACTCCTTGAAGATATGACAAATTCCTTATCATGAACTGGGAGGGCATATGGCGCAAAAGGTTCTCTCATGCCAAAGTTTGCTGAAAGGTTTTGGGGTATCAGCATCATAGAATTGTTATGAAAACAGTGTAGAAATGGAGTAAAAAATGGAAATACGGAATATAACAGCCGTGACCAAAGTCACGGGCAGCGGTCAGATGGTGGTGGCGGCAGTGTTGGAATATCAGGATATGGTTTCGGAGACTGCTTTGCCAAGAGAAGATGCGGCGGACCGCTATCTGGTAAAAGACAGGACAATCACGCGGGCCTATATCAGCCGGTCGGGGGAGATGGAAGATGAGACATCCGAGGGGAAATATGTGATTCTTGAGCTGGACCCGCAGGATAGAGGAGCATCGGTCAAGAGAAGGATCGGAAAAGGAAGGGACGCGAAATTGCGGATCGTTCCGGGAGAAGTGGAAGTTCGACTTCCGGGAGAGGATTTCTATCGGAAAAATAACCAGACAATCAATCAGACGGCGGACTTATTTGCACAGTTTACCTATCAGGATGCTGCGACCGGAAAGGAGCTTGTATACAATCTTTTCTGTCCACAGGAGATGGAGGAGGGAAAGAACTATCCGCTCGTACTGTTTATGCATGATGCGGGCGCTTGCTCTGCAGATATTACAGCGCCTCTCGCACAGGGAAATGGCGCCACCGTCTGGGCGGAGAGGCGCGCACAAAAACGTCATGCCTGTTTTGTGTTAGCGCCCAGATATCCGGAAATGGCGGCAAATGACGAATTTGAAGTTACATGGGAAGCGGATGCGACGATCCGACTTGTACAGACATTGCTGCAGGAATATCCGATTGATGAAAAACGGATTTATGGAACGGGACAGTCTATGGGGTGTATGATGCTCTGCGAGCTGCTGCTGCGTAACCCAGGGTTTTTTGCAGGCTGTTATCTGGTGGCGGGACAATGGAATCCTGCGCGCATGGGAGCGGTAAAGGATGAAAATCTGTGGATACTGGTATCGGAGATGGACGAGAAGGCTTTTCCCATTATGGGAGACTGTATGAAGCAGGTGGAAAAGCAGGGCGGCAGAGTTGTGCGGGGTGCCTTGAATGCCAAAGAATCGCTGGCTGAACAGAATGCCGTAGTAAGGCAAATTGCCAGAACTGGAGAACATATATTTTTTACATGGTATGAAAAGGACAGCGTATTGCCGGAAGGTGGCGAAATTTTCCCAGGAGCATATCATGTCAATACATGGGTTCATGCCTATTATTTGGAAGCGGTACAGGACTGGCTTTTTGCGCAGAGCAGGAATAGAATTGATTTTTCCTGTAAGCATGAAGTCTTATTGGAAGATGAAGAGGGGAACCGCCTCCCGATGGATGTACCATATTATCATACAGAGTTGATTGCACCTGGAACGTGGCAGATTGACAGTGATGGAGATTACTTCTATCTGGTAGAGGGTGAAAATGAGGCGCTTGTGATTGACGGCGGTTACGGATGTGGAAATACGAGGGCATTTTGCCAAAGCCTGACGGAGAAACCGGTAAGACGCATTGCAAATACGCATGACCATTTTGACCATACTGCCAATAACTGTTATTTCGACTGTGTTTATATGTCACAGGAGACGCAGCCTCTTGCAACCGTCCCGTTTCCGAGTTTTTCTGGAATCGATTTTCCGAGGGATTATGCAGTTGAGATCATCGATGAGGGGTATGTGTTTGATTTAGGGGGAAGAAAAGTCGAAACATTTAAATGTCCGGATCATGCGGTTGGCAGTCTGATGTTCCTTGACAGGAAAGAAGGGATTCTGTTCTGTGGGGATGAACTGTGCATGCCTTTTGGAAAAGCGTTGAACGGAAGTGTAGAGCATGTATGGAAGATGTTAGGGAAACTTGAGGAACGGATGGATGAGATTAGAGTGCTGTATGGCGGTCCCGGAAGGGGCGAGACAGAAATCATCAGACGTTTGAGGGAGAATATGAGGTATATCCTAGATGGACATGAAGGGAAACCTCTTGAAAGCCACGAGAATGTGGAGGAGTCAAAACCGGAAGAACAAATCGTGTATGCTAGAAGAATGCCACATGCTCCGGACCGACACAAAGATGACCCGGCGGACATTCCATTTATGCGTGAGATGGATTATGCAGATATTAAAGTGATTTATGACGTGAGAAAAGTATGGGAAGTGGTATAAAAGTCTGAGTGCCGGCTCAAGCCAGAATGGTAACAGTTCTATAGGGCGGACGCCCGACATGAATCATTTGCCAGCCAGCTTGTAAAGCTTTGTGCATAATGTATATTCTGGCAAATTATGAATGGCATGGCTGAACTGTTACCCAGAATGAAAAAACAGAATCAAAAATAATGTAAAATATTTCGGTTTTCTGTTATAATGTTAATTGGTCAGTTTGAAAGGAAGAAGAATGCTTACATAAATCGACCGATAACATGATAGGAGGAAACTGAGTATGAAGAAGAGGAAAACGAGAAAGCTTGGTATCCGGATTAAAATCTTGCTGCCGACAACCGTAGCGATCATTCTGATGTGTGCGGTGATGGGGCTGAACTCTTACCAGCGTAACAAAGAAGGGTTAATTGCTATGGGAGTTGAGGAAGCGCAGATGGCAGCGGTCATTTCCACCAAGGTTATCGATGCGGATACGGTGGCGCAGATGTCGGTAAAGCAAGTAGGCAGCGCGGAATATAATGCACTTTTTCAGTCCATGCTTGAGATCAAACAGGAGTGCGGGATCAAATATTTGTATACGCTGTATACGGACGGGAGCAACGTATACTATGGGATCGATGCGGATGATACCGAAAGCAAGAATGACTTCGGCACGGTTTTTGAGACGTCGTATCAGGAATTGAGATCTGTTTTTGACGGGGAGAGGTATGTACAGGATTATATTGATTCCACAGAGGATGGCGATCTGATTTCTGCCTATATGCCACTTATTGACAGCAGCGGAAATATCGTGAGCATTATCGGTTGTGATTACGATGCCGCCGGAGTGGTAGAACGGTTGGATCTGGCATTGAGGAGGGTTTTGCAGATTTCCATCATTTGTCTGGTCATTGTGCTGGTAGCGCTTAACATCATTGTGGACAGGGTGATTAAGAGTCTGCATAAGGTGGATGGCAAGATCTATGAATTGGTACATAACGAGGGCGATCTGACGCAGACGTTGGATGTTCGCACGGGCGACGAGATGGAAATGATTGCGGAGAATGTCAATGCACTGCTTGGTCACATACGGGAGATCATGTTGAATATAGCGGACAATTCCGAACACTTGAAAGAGTCTTCCCGCATGGTATCCAGCAATCTGAGCAACGCCGAATCGGAGATCATCGATGTGTCTTCGGTGATGGAAGAGATGAGCGCAGCAATGGAAGAGTCCAGCGTTTCCTTAGAGCAGATTAATGAATCAATTCGACAGAGCTTCGAGTCGATCGAGAGCATTTATGAGCAGGCGGAAGGTGGGCGTGCTTCTTCCGACCAGATTATGCAGAATGCTTCACAGATCTATCACCGAGCAGTGGATGAGAAGCAGAAAGCCGTACAGCAGGTTGCAAAGATGGCGGATTCGGTTCAGGATAAGATTGAGCGTTCCAAAGATGTGGAGAAAGTCAGGGAACTCACGAGGGATATCATCAATATTACCGAGGAGACGAATCTGCTGTCACTCAATGCCACCATCGAGGCGGCACGCGCAGGTGAGGCAGGTAGAGGGTTTGCGGTAGTTGCGGACGAGATCGGCAAACTGGCAGCAAACTCCGCGGAATCGGCGGAAGAGATTCAGAAAGTAACCGCCGAGGTGATCCAGACGGTGGACGAGCTGGCGGCGGAAGCACAGCAGATGCTTGCATTCATGAATGAGACGGCAATCGGCGGTTATGAGAAGTTGTTAGAGACGAGTGAGAGCTATCAGAACAACGTCGGGGATATGAATGAGATGATGCAGAATTTCGCGGCGGAAAGTGAACGGCTCAAAATGGGTATGGATGAGATTAAGAATGCTATAAATGATGTGAAGACGGCGGTCAGCGAGAGTACCATAGGAGTGACGAATGTGTCAGAAACGGCTGTGCGGCTGACCGGCAATGTGGGCGAGATCGGCAAGGAGGCGGATTCCAACCTGGAGATCGTTGACCGGTTAAACGGGGAGGTCGGGAAGTTCAAATTATAAGCGGAAATGCAGGCGGCAGAATGGTCGGTTTGGGCTGTCGCTAAGATTATAAGCTGGAATAGACGTGTTTTTTCTACATTTTTCTTGTCTAATATAAGAAGCGGTGGTATACTAACTTCGGCAGTAACGGTATTATTGTATACGAAGTGGGTACCGCCGCTGTTGTATGAGGAGGCTGCCTTGCAGTGCAGGCTATCGTGTAGGGCGCTGTGCAAGGCAAAAGAAAAAATACTAGAAGGATGGAGAAAAATGAAAAAGAAAAAATTGTTACAAGGAATAGGCGCGCTGATTCTGTGTCTGGCACTTTTGCCGATCACGGCGTTTGCTGCGGAAGAGGGGGTAGAATATACGCCCGCAATGTATTCCACTTTCTGGGCGCTTGTTCCGCCGGTTGTTGCGATCGTGCTAGCGCTAATCACGAAGGAGGTTTACAGTTCCCTTTTTATCGGTATTTTGGTAGGTGGACTCTTTTATTCCGGCTTTTCCTTTGAGGGGACACTGACACACATTTTTAATGGCGGCTTCGTGGCTGTGCTCTCCGACAGTTATAATGTCGGTATCCTGATATTTCTCGTGATACTGGGAGCAATGGTGAGCCTGATGAACCATGCCGGCGGTTCCGCCGCCTTCGGGCATTATGCGAAAGAGAAGATCAAGACGCGCGCGGGCGCACAGCTTGCTACGGTGGCTCTTGGAGTCCTGATTTTTATCGATGATTATTTCAACTGCCTTACGGTAGGCAGCGTTATGAAGCCTGTCACGGACGAACATAAAGTTTCCCGTGCGAAGCTTGCCTATCTGATCGATGCTACGGCAGCGCCCGTCTGCATCATTGCCCCGATCTCCTCATGGGCAGCGGCCGTGTCCGGTTTCGTTGAGGGGGAGGACGGATTTTCGATCTTTATCCGCGCCATTCCCTATAATTTCTATGCGATTCTGACAATCATCATGATGATTGCGCTGATCGTGATGAATGTGGACTTCGGCTCGATGAAGACACATGAGGCGAATGCTCTGAAAGGGGACTTATTCTCCACAGGGGAGAAGGCTTCGACGCAAGAGGAGGCGGCGGTCAATCCGAAGGGCAAGGTGATTGACCTTCTGATTCCTATTATCGTGTTGATTGTATGTTGTGTGATCGGTATGATTTACACGGGTGGATTTTTTGACGGGGCAGGGTTTGTTGAAGCATTCTCTAATTCCGATGCCTCGGTAGGTCTTGCCTTGGGAAGTATCTGTGCTTTGATTTTGACGGTCATTATCTATCTGATCCGGCGGGTTTTGAGTTTTACGGATTGTATGAAATGCCTACCTGATGGTTTCAAGGCGATGGTTCCGGCTATTTTGATCCTGACTTTTGCATGGACGTTGAAGGCGATGACAGATTCTTTGGGGGCGGCTACGTTTGTGGCAGACGTGGTACAGAAGAGTGCGGGAGGATTTATGAACTTCCTGTCGGCAATCATTTTCCTTGTGGCATGTTTCCTCGCATTTTCCACGGGAACATCGTGGGGAACGTTTGGTATTCTCATTCCTATCGTGGTGAATGTGTTTATGAACTCGAATCCGCAGCTTATGATTATTTCCATTTCCGCATGTATGGCGGGAGCGGTGTGCGGCGACCATTGTTCGCCGATCTCCGACACCACGATCATGGCATCTGCGGGTGCGCAGTGTGACCATGTCAATCATGTGTCCACACAGCTTCCTTATGTGATCGTGGTTGCCGTGATTTCCTTTATCACATACATCGTTGCGGGTTTTACGCAGAGTGCATGGATTTCATTGCCAGTAGGAATTGTTCTGCTGATTGCTACGCTGGCGGTGATTAAGAATATGAGCGGTAAGGAACAAACGGAATAACGGAATATGTTTTATGAGATGATATTTGGGAACAGATCCGGCTGGGGTCTGTTCCCTTTTCGTGAGGGTGGCAGGACTGTTGGTTCAGGCAGGGTTGCGTCTATCATTGAGTAATTGAAAGAA
>JAMPGN010000148.1 GCA_023663915.1 Eubacterium sp.
TTCCCTGTCCGGTAGATAATATTCTCCCGTGGATATGATATAACAGAGTGTCCCTTCTGTCACATTCTCCGCTGCATCTACCTCCTGAATTTTCTTCTCAGGCTTTGCGGTTTCCTTCTGATAAGACTGCTGCAGTTGTTGCATACGCTCTTTTTCCGTATCGGAATATGCCCTCATAATATTGCCTGTTTCCACATGCTTTTCGTCATCCTGTGTCTGGGCAGTATCCACGGAAATTTGTTCTTCTGTGTCAGTAGAGGCTGGTATGATATCCTGTTCTGTTTCTGAAATCCCAAACGGCGCTTCCTGCTCTGTCTGTGCGTCAGTATTCTCTGTTTTCCCGCATCCAATCAACAAGAAAATATTGATAAGTATGAAAACTGCTGCATAAACTACCGCTAATTTTGAAAATTTTTTCTTCAAATTTTTATCCTCTCATTTCTTAAATTTATTTCCGCGAATAATAAGCCCAAGTGCCTAATTCGATTTATATGTGTACAGAATACTTCCATCCACAGCATCAATAATATATCCATAAGAAGAATGGAGGTCCGGATTGCCAAAACTTACATCGTATACCACGTCCGCTTTGCTCTCCTTCTCAAACGCTGCCCCCGAATAATCCGATGCAGCCGCCAGGCTCGCGCCGCTGCCGGAGCTGTCTGTCATTAATTCCAGTCCGTCCGCCCTGCCTCCAACGTCCGTTTTTAACTGCTTTTTTGCGATTTCTACTGCTTCCTCCCTGCTGATTCCACCTGCGTCCTGCACGATTTTTTCAAGCTGCGCTGCTTTTGCCTGCTCCGCTGCCCTCACATCTTGCGCAGATGATTCCTGCGAAACGGCGTAGCTCATCTTATGCTGGAAATCGATAATCTCCAACAACTCTTCATCGGTCATCTCCGCTGCCGGCAGATGGAAAGTGCCTGTATCCCTGACATAGCAGAGCGTCCCTTCCGGCGCCGCCTTAGCATTGTCCACCTGTACGATGACCTTTTCGGGGAATGTTCCGTTCTCATATGCCTGCCTGAGTTCGGTTTTGCGTTCCTTTTCACTGTCAGAATACTCCCTTGAAAAACTGTCCGCCTGCACATCATGCTGTGACTGCACCATATCATTAAGCCCTTTCATTTCCTCTACGGGAACGCTTTCCATCCTTTCTTTTACCACGCTTGTCACAAACGCCCGGACCGGAAAACTGAATACTCCTGCTGCCAGCATAAGCGCTGCAGCAGCCGTCGCCATCCTTCTAAAGTTCCACACACCTGTATTCTTATTTCCATGGTCCATACGTTTCTGAATATTCATAATTACCTCCTCTTGCATTTCCGATGAGATGTGTACCTGATCCATGACTTTTTTTACCTCATATTCGTTCATTATATGCCTCCTTCCATGCTGATCGCATCCCGCATCTGTTTTCTTCCCCGCAGCAGCCGCATCTTCACCGCACTTTCCGTAATTCTAAGAATATCCGCTATTTCCTTGATCTGATATCCTTCCACATAGTGCAGATAAATGACTGTTTTCTGCTTGACTGGCAGTTCGAGAAGTTCTTTTAATATTTCTTTTTCTTCCGGCGCCGCAAGAGTGTTTTCTACTTCATCGATGGAAACCTTTGGATGCCGGATTCTGAAACGTATCATGTCGCGGCAGATATTGGTAGCCACCCGAATCAGCCATGCCTTTTCATGTTCCTCATCACGAAATTCCGGCTTCTTTTCCAAATAACGGCAAAAAGTATCCTGTATGGCATCCTGAACATCATGCTCATTGCAGAGTATGACAATACATACTCTATAGAGGATATCGCCGTATTTTACGACCGCTTCCCTTATGTCCTTCTCGCTATCCATGTGTCTCACCTCCTTATCTGAAACACGCACAAAGCAACCAAAAGGTTACATCTATTTTCTATTTTTTTCTTCCAAGGATAAGTAATTTCCATATACAACCGCCTTCCTTTGTGCTAAACTGTCTACAGATGCCAAAAGTTGCCATCCACTTTCTTTATCACAACATCTACCGTTATTCATTCACCCCAAATGAACCATATCAAGAAAGGAATCTATCTATGTTTGGAAAATTATTAAAATGTTCCAAAGACGGACAAACCATCACTTTACATTACGAAAAACAGACGGCATACCTGCATGTGCTGACAGACCAGATCATCAACGTATTTATTCCCTATTATACCGCAGAACACCGCTCCAAGGCGATTGAGGGCGATAAGGAACAGAGCGTTTCTTTCACGCTAGAAGAAGTCACGCCCTGCAAAGACAGTATACCGGATACCGTCCATCCTACGGTGGATGCGGCGCGCTATATCCTGTCCACGCCTTCCCTGTCCTGCCGTATCCATGACGATTTCAAGCTGGACTTCTATGACGGGGACGGAACGCTTCTTTGCACCGACTATCGAGGCAGCCGGATTCCCCGTTTTACTTTGTCGGAATCCTTAATCGAACTGATCCGGCTGGAAGGACACGATGTCGATCTCAAAACCGACGTAAACCACCCCGTACAGTGTGTCAAGACGCTGGACAGCGCGGACTGTATTTACGGGCTGGGCGATAAAACGGGGCCTTTGAATAAGCGCCACTACGAATACGCGAACTGGAACAGTGATATCCCCGACCCCCACGAAGACAGTTTTAAGTCTCTCTACAAGAGTATTCCTTTTTTCCTTATTTTAAAAGAAAAAGGCGTCTACGGGATATTTTATGACAATACTTTCAAGAGTTATTTCAACTTCGGCAAGGAAAACAACGGCTACTACAGCTTCGGAAGCGATAACGGCAACCTGGATTACTATTTTATCGGCGGAAACTCCATGCCGGACGTTGTTGCCGGTTACACCTATCTGACCGGGCGTATGCCCCTGCCCCAGCGGTGGACGTTGGGCTACCATCAGTCCCGGTGGGGCTATGACAGTGAAGAGACGTTCCGCGACATTGCCGGGCAGCTTCGGGCAAATCGCATTCCCTGCGACGCCATACATTTCGACATTGACTATATGGAGCGGTTCAAGGTGTTCACATGGGACAAGACTCGCTTCACCGATGCCAAGACTCTACTCCATGACCTGAAAAAGCAGGGCATCAAGGCGGTCACGATCATCGATCCCGGCGTGAAAGTGGAAAAAGATTACGATATGTACGAAGAGGGAGTCGCGGGCGGTTATTATGCCAAGACACCGGACGGAGAGATTTACGTCAATGCCGTGTGGCCCGGCGACGCGGTATACCCAGACTTTGGCAAACCGGAAGTTCGGACGTGGTGGGGAGAGCATCTTAGCTTTTATGCTGATCTTGGCGTGTCCGGCATCTGGAACGACATGAACGAGCCAGCAAGCTTCAACGGACCCCTGCCAGACGATATCGTCTTTACGGATGAGGATAAACCCGCCACCCACGCCGAAATGCACAATGTCTATGGACACAATATGGCGAAAGCCACCTACGAAGGTTTCAAAAAGCTGACCGGCAAACGTCCTTTTGTCATCACCCGCGCCTGTTACAGCGGCTCGCAGAAATATACCACCGCGTGGACGGGCGACAACCAGAGCCTCTGGACGCACCTGCGCATGGCGATTCCTCAGCAATGCAATCTCGGCTTGAGCGGCATGCCTTTTGTCGGTACGGATATCGGCGGATTCGGTGCGGACACTACGCCGGAACTGCTGGCACGCTGGATTGAGGTCGGATGCTTCTCGCCGCTTTTCCGCAATCATTGCGCCAATGGAAGTATGAATCAAGAACCGTGGCTTTTCGGGGAAGAAGTGCTCTCCATCTACCGGAAATACGTGGAATTGCGCTATAGTCTACTTCCCTATTTCTACGACCTATGCCGGGTATGTGAACAGACTGGACTTCCCGTGCTGCGCCCGCTCGTGCTCCACTACGAAAATGACATAAATGTCAGAAATATGAACGATGAATTTCTCGTCGGTGCGTCCCTGCTCATAGCTCCCGTGGTAGACCAAGGCGTCACCAAACGCCTCGTCTATCTCCCGGAAGGCGTCTGGTACGACTACTGGAGGCACAACAGATATCAGGGTGGACAATACTATCCCGTTGACGCGCCCTTGGACACATGCCCGATCTTCGTCAAAGCGGGTGCTATCCTGCCCAAAGCGCCCGCCCAGATGTATGTCGGTGAAATTCCCGATCCCGAACTGATCTTAGAAGTCTGGCCGGGAGAAGGCTCTTACGTGCACTACCAGGACAACGGCGAGGATTTCTCCTATCGCGACGGCGCCTACAACGAATACCTCTTTGAAAACAAAGGCGATACAAACCTCGTCATTCGGAAACTTCATGAGGGTTACAAAGACTATCCAAATATACGCGTAGAATATATCTCTTAACCAAATTGGAGACAGCCTCGATGTATGACATTTCTACATCGAAGTCTGTCTCCAAAATCTGTCCTATTCTTTCCCGATGCTCGACATATAATAGAAGCAGGTTTTCTCCGGAACGGCGAGAAATCTTTTGCCTAACGGATGTTCCTCGGTGCGATATTCGCTTGCCTTTGCAACCACAATCCTGCCGTCTAGAAGTGCACAAACTCTTGCTCCTTCCCAATCGCAGGGCGCATCGTATGTCGGCAGAATATTTTCGGCTTCCGTATCTTTCAGATTATAAGTAAAAATGCCGTTGTATCCCCAGAACACGAAATCCGATTCCGCGCCCGGCGCAATGATATCGATCATGATCGTATCTTCCGGCAAGATATTACAATAGATCTCCTGCAATGCGCCTTTTTGCGCATCCAGGGAAGCGATCCCCATCTGCCGCCCCGACTTACCCGAATCCTCATATTTCTCGATATAAGTATATACCTTGCCATCCTTGCCGATTCCCAATCCGCCGTTTTGATTCAATCGATAGCCGTCGGGAGAAATCCGCGAGACAAAACCTCCCTCCCGGTCGAGCACGAGTATCTCACACTCCTGCGACTCTTTTTGATCCTTCAATCCTCCCACGCTTAAGTAAAGATACCCGTCCGCATCAACCACCATCTGCCTTGTATAACCTCTCCACTCCGACGCCAGGTAGGGTGACAGGTCGATCTTGCGAAGCAGTTTCCCTTCCTCACTCACAACCCATACCGTCAGTATCCTGTGCTCCGGGGCATTCTCGTCCTCCCACTGCCACAACGCCATATAAACATCCCCGTCCGCATCCTGGCACATCGCGAGAATCCTCGTCTCCACGCCAAAATCATCGAAGAAAAGTTCGGAATCACTGCTGCCGATCTCCATCCGGTGCACAGAATTAAATCCTGCTAGAAACAGTTCTCTCTGCCCTGCCGCAATCGTTAAGTCAAGTTCCAGCTTACCCGTATACGGGATCGTCAATTCCTGCGAAGGCTCATAGACCACATCACTCGCAAGAATCGTCTCGTCTGTCGCCTCAATCTTTTCTTCCTCAATCTCCGGCATCTGTGCCTCCCCCGCTGCAATCATCTCATTCATTTTCTGTAAACTGTAATCCCTCTTATATAGGAAATCAATGATCCGAAGTAATTCCTCGTCGCTCATCTCCCTATCGGGAAAGAAAAAAGTCGTCGTATCCCCTAGAAAAGCGACTCCCTTACCCTTATATTCTTCCGCCACATCGAGCATGGTCAGTTCGCCTTTCGGGAAACACGCCTCCTTCTCATAGGCTGACCGCAGTTGTTCCATCCGCTCCCGCTCCGTCTCCGAGTAAGGTCTATTGTAGTTGTCAAAACCAACCTTCGTAGTATAAATCTGCGTAAAATAAGTTTCCATTTTCTCTCGGTTCATAGCTTCCATCCGCTCCCGCAGAGCCCCCACCGAAGCAACAGCGGTTGCCGAAACAAGCATGGTCAGCGCCGCCGCAAGAAGCAGCCCCTTCTTCCAATTCATACGAAACCTTCTTTTATGAGGTTGACATAATATTTCTTCTATCCGAGCCGACAAGCTATCCGGCATGGCAATCTGTTCCCGTCCTGCCATACCAAACAATGTCTCTTCCCATCTATCTTCCATACAAACTCCTTTCTCCGGCTTCTCTATGATTCCAGCATTGCCCTAAGCGCCCGCTTGCCCCTAGACAGCCTAGACTTCACCGTCCCCACCGGTATATGAAGAATCACGCCAATCTCTTTGATTGAAAACCGCTCATAAAAATACAGCATAATCACTTCCCTGTGCACCTCGTCAAGCTGCATGACGACATCCCACAACTCATGGCTCTCCTCCCGGAATGCCGGCATGTATGCCTCCATGTCCTCCACCGGTGTTACCCGCTTATTCTTTCCGTAAATCCTCCTTGCCTCATTCGCGGTAATCTGCATAATCCATTGCCTAAACTTGTCCGGATCGCGCAATGTGCGCCTTTTTTCATATGCCATAAGCACCGCCTCGCTGACTGCGTCCTCCGCATCCTGTCTGTTATGTAACATCGCAAGCGCCATCCGGTACATATTCGGCGCATACTCCCTTATATCCTGCTCAAATCTGCCCCGTCCTGTGTCGGACACACAACCACCTCCTTCGACCTGTCATGAAGCGCTCCTATACATAAGATCAAAAACCCCGCCCAAAAGTTCCCGCCTCCCCAAAATAATTTCGGATATCCAAAAACACAATTCAATGATTCTCCCAAGACATATTTTACTAATTATCCCAAGACACATTTTCATGACTGTCCCAAGGCATATTCTAATGATTCCCCAAAGACATATTTTCATGATTATCCCAACTAATTGTCCACAAGGCAAACCACAATTCGCCTTGCGACAATACAGACAAGGCATATTTCAATATGTGACCCCCACCCCATGATGCGGAACTATCGCACTATACGCCGCATCCGCCACAAAAAACATCAACAAGACAAGCCCAACCCCAATCTTTATGCGTACAGGGACTCTGCTATACAAAGAATAAAACAACGGACTAATAACCCACACCAGCAGCATTCCGCCTAGCCCAAACAACAAACTGCTCAAAAAACAAATCCTTCCATGCAAATTAAGTGGCATTCCACTATAGTCCCACCACTTGACCTGCCAAGTCAATTCCAAATACCATCCCGCCAAATACTCCAACAACGTACAGATCACCAAAGATGACACGAATATCATAACCGGTCTATCCCGCCACTTGTGAAACAACAATTCCAACATAACCGCGCCCATCCCATAAATCGGCAGCCACGGACCGCTAAGAAACCCTCTATTGACATATGTGTCATCTTTAAAAAGATACAAAAACCCTTCCCAAATCCACCCAAACACCGCTGTCAGAAAAAATAACCACACATAATACATGAAATCTGTTTTCATCCTCTCCATTCTAACTCGTTCCATTCTAATCCATTTCATAACCCTTCCTCCAGCAATCTATCTCAAGTGCATTGACTCTATCAGTCATCCTATTTTTACTGCAAATCATTTGAATATTAATGTAAAATTAGGCTAATAACAATTACTTTGCGAGTTGCTAGGTTCCCTTCATCTGCCAAAATCTATTTACAAATTTATCGACAAAGTTCCGCATGGCAGATTGCACAAAATGTTCACGAAGCTGTCCTGCGTAAGAATATGAGATTTTCTTAATATTCCGCCCAATTCACAGAAATTTCGGGGCAAGGATGCCCCGAAAAGCCCGAAATGCGCATGGACGCGCATAGAGGGCGGTTTCGTCCGTCCTTCACAACCCTGCATCGGAATATTTTAGAAAATCCATATTCTGTAGCCCGACACGAGGGAACATTTTGTGCAATCTGCCCTCTCAATCTTTTGTCTTAAGTCTCAACCTTTTGTCTCAAGTCTCAACCTCTTGTCTCAAATCTCAACCTTTTGTCTCCCCCTTCCCTCTCCCCTCTTCCTCACCTATTCTTAGTATTGCAATTTTCTCTACCTTATATTCCCATACCTCCACCCCAAAATCTGGCACGGTCACAAAATTCCGAATTGGCACTTTTCAACATACCATTTTGTTTTATAGTTATGTTAGTTACATCCTATATGAATCATACCAATTCGCAATCTTATACGCAAAAAAAGCGCAGAAATGAGGAAAAGATTATGAAAAACGAAAAACTCTTGAAAATCGTCATGACCGGTGTCTTTGCCGCCCTATCCTATGTAGTATTTACTTTCCTACAGATCAAGATCACCCTGCCGGGCGGAGATGCCACATCCATCCACTTAGGCAACGCCGTCTGCGTTTTAGGCGCACTGCTGATCGGCGGTGTGTACGGCGGTCTCGGCGGCGCCATCGGCATGACCATCGGCGATCTGTTCGATCCCGTCTATGTAGTCTACGCGCCGAAGACTTTTCTCTTAAAATTCTGTATCGGACTGATCACCGGTATCATTGCGCACCGGCTCGGACATGTCACGACCGAAAAAGACAACGGCAAAGTGCTTAAATGGACGATAGTCGCCGCCGTGAGCGGTCTTCTGTTCAATGTCATCTTTGACCCGCTCATCGGCTATTTTTACAAATTGCTAATCCTTGGCAAACCGGCAGCAGAATTGACCCTTGCATGGAACGTGGCGTCCACCTCCATCAACGCAGTGACTTCCACTATCGTTTCCGTTGCCGTGTATATGGCTCTGCGCCCCGCACTAAAAAAGTCCGGATTGTTCTTCACTTTCGGCAGAACGAAACAGCAGGCTTCCTAAAAGAAGTCTGCTGTTTCAAGAAATTCCTTGGTAATTTCAAGTTCACGAAGCGAATCTCGTAATAGAACTTGCTCGATTTTTATCTTACGACCGTATCATCCTCTGGAATAATCAATGCCGCAATCAGATAAACAACCATTCCCGTCCCGCAGCTCGCCAGCGAGCAGATCAGCCATATGAGACGGATCAAAGTCGGGTCTACATTCAGATACTCTCCGATACCGCCGCACACACCGCATATTGTCCGGTTCGTCTGCGACCGCACTAATTTTTTATAATCGTTACTCATGTGTCCTCCTCCTTCTATGACTCTGTAATCATATCATAACCTGTTTTTCTTAACATCGACATTATCTGACCTTAAACTTACCTTAATGTGAAATGTGCCCGTCTATTTTGCAAAATGAATGTCCACATTTCCCATAGCGCACTCGATATCATATGTGCTGCGGCTTCCGTTGGAAATCGTCTTTTCATCCGCCAGTCCCGTGTAACTCATGCTTCCCAGGCTCACGTTCCCCATAGCACATTCAATCTCATAATTATGGTCCTCTTCCGAATCTTTCAGATAAAGCGTCACATTTCCCATGCCGCACTCGATTTTCATATCACCTGTGAACAATCCGCCCAATTCGACATTCCCCATGCCAATTTCAAGATCAGCGTCCCGGCTGACATTAGCATCCTCAATATTCATTTCACCCGCTCCGACTTCCATATTCAGCTCGCCCGCCGACAAGGATTCAATATCGACCCTTCCTGCTCCGACGATCAACTCTGCCGAATCCACTGATGTAACGCCACCAATTGTGCAATGTCCCGCGCCGACTTCCATATCGATTTCGTGCGCGCACAGACCGATGGACTCCATATTTCCCGCTCCGATCTCGATCTCTGCATTGTTAAGCATCGTCTCTGCCGGCAGATACAGATACACTTTGGACTCCGGAGTGATGCGTCCAGCAGACCAATTCCAGAAACCACGTCTGGTTCTGTTTACCATCCGCAGGGTGTCCCCGTCCTCCACCAGATAACGGAAATTCCTCGTATTTCCGCTCATGCTGAGCCACACATGATCGTCTGACGATTCCACAATATGGAGTTCACAGGCTCCCAGCTCAATATAGAGGCTGCGGAGAGTATCTGCTGTCAGCTCAAGTCTCATCTCCTCGTCACTGTCATTGACACGATTCCACTTTTCATAGAATGACCAATCCAGATCATAATCGTCATCCCAGCCGAAACTATATTCTATACCACCGTTGTCATAGTGATGGACACGAAAAGGGATTCCGGTTATCCCTTGGATATCCATGCCGTCCAACGCTCTGAAACCGCCAAGCAGTGCGCCTACGCCGCAGATCAGACACCCGATGATAAAAGTGACAAGCGCCGTAATCAGACATACCTTTGTAAATTTACTCATTCCTGTTTTCATGCGTGTACCCCTCCTTTACCAAAAAGTCTCCGGCACAGGGAACATACCCCTCTCACAAATGCCGGGATTGCCGTTCCCGCCATCAGAACCATCAGCCACACAAACACGAGCCCGACGGAAAAGACGATCAACGAGCTGCCTACCAGACAGACTCCGCCAAGCGGCACACTAAAAACCATCGCAACTCCCGTAATCAAAAGAGCAAACGAAGCAACTATCAATGCCACTCCTACAACCAGAAACGCCAGGAAAATCACCGCCAATGCTGCCAGCAGACCAACCGCTACCCCGAAAACTCCGCCTAACAACCCAATCCAGACTGGCGAAGTCAACACCGCCAGAATCACGATCACTGCGATCGTTCCGCCCGACATACCCTTTTTCGGCTGTGTATAATTATAATTTCCACCTGCCGCACTTCCTGCCGAACCTCCTGCGGCGCTCCCCTGCGCGTTCGCTGACGAACCGCCTGCCGCGTCATGATAGGAATAATTGCTTCCATTCTGTTCATACGGATTCTGGTACTTCCGTGTATCTTCCCTGCCGCTGTAAACGCCGTCGCCGCTTCTCTGATAATAGCCGCCCTGATAATAAGAATTGTTATTCTGAGCGTTATTGCCCCTGCCGTTTGACCCTCCGGTGTTCTCCTGTCCCGCCGCACTGCCGCCTGTTCCCATCTCTCCGGCTCTGATCATCTCGTCCTTGTGCGCCTGCGTATACCCGCTGAATCCCGTCTCAGTAAACTCACCGCTTCCGCCGCCGTCGTTAAGCCCCGCTTTGATGCTTCTGGCAAGTTCCTCCGGCGATCCCAGTGATGCTATGACACTGCTCTCGTTCTCCGCTCCCGCATCATCAAAATAGTCATTATAATATTGGATTGCCTCTTCCCGCTCCGTCGGTGGCACATCGCCAAGAAGCCCTGTCAGCCGCCTCATAAATTCCGCTCTATTCATGCTTCAATCCTCCCTCAAAGATACTGTTTAACTTGGCAGAATATCGATACCACTCGCTGATGTACAGATTAAGCTGTGCCCTCCCTTTCTCCGTCACCTTGTAGTACCGCCTGTTCCTGCCCGCACATTCCATATCATAGACTTCCAGACATTCGTCCTTCTGCAG
>JAMPGN010000149.1 GCA_023663915.1 Eubacterium sp.
GGAAGCCACAATGTTTGTTCCCGCCCATGCGGAAGCATCCGCCGATATAAAGGAACTTGTCCGTTACAACCGGGATAAGGTACAGAACATCGCGGAGAGGATTTTATCCATTTGTGAGGAGCCGGTCTGCTTTGAAAAGATTTTGCAGGAAGTGTTCAAAGGCTATGGGCTTGCCATGAATTTTGAGCAGTATGCGCTGGTGGGCAGTACGGTACGCTCTTACCTTTCATGGATGAAGGATAATGGGAAACTGGCGGTTACGTTTCAGGACAGTATGCTGCTGTGGCAGAGGGCATAAGATTGATAATCCAAAATATAAGGCACAGTTTGGCACAAAGGCGAAGATGCTCTCGCCGGAAGAGGCAGAAACGCTTATTTCTGAATTGGAGGAGCATTTCGGTTACGCAGGATGGGTGGATGTCTGTAAAGGGTATTAGAAATTCCACAAAATACTATCTGGCGAAAAACAGATTATGAAAAAACGATTTAAAAACATTTTAGCAAAAAAAGGAAAGAAGAATGGAGCAGTCATGCTGATTTGTGCCATTATGTCAGCAGTTAGTTTGGGAACATTAGTGGGCTGTTCAATCACGAAAGAAAACACAGAAGATGGTTCTGGCTCATTGGGAACAGAAGATATTCAGGATGAAAATAGCCAAACTGATCAGCCTTTATCGGAATCTGCTCTGGATAATAACGAGCATGATTCAAATGTAAATATAGATGAGCCTGCTACGAATCAGCAGGAAAACAGCATAAATACGGCGGAAAGTATAAGCCCGGAAACATTTCCTGTGGGTGAATACCACGATGATATGGGTTCTCGGTTGATTATCTCTAAGGTTGATGACAAGAACTATACTGTAGATTTCGGTATATATAAATCATTCGCTGGGGAAGACGCAGTTGGAAGTTATGATGTCAATTCCGGTGTATTATCTTTTTCGGGAACAGATCTCGGAACTGAAAGCACAATATCTGCGGACGTAACAATTCAAGGGGATAATTTGTTAGTTACATTAACACATTCTGAACATCTAACAAGAGAAACTTTTGAATTTGAACCCGGTCAGCCATGATGGAGATATTGTTTGCTATAAGGAATCGTGTCATATCATGGTGCGACTACGATAAAACTACGAATGAATCCGTTTTTAATTTGTATCTACTTCCGTTGCAAAAATCCTGCTGCCTAATGCGGTATATTCATCATAAGATATTTCCGTTCCATTTAATGTATATTTCATTCCGCCCTCTATATTATTTTCCTCAACAGATTCTTCACTAAAATTCATTTCTGCAACTAAATGATCTGCTCCTTCATATTTTTCCATATGATATGCTTCATAGCCTGCGTTCATGCGGTTGCTGTACATAATCCATGTGGCTCCATTATAGACAACATAAGAAAGCGTGAGGGCATTGCCATCCCCTGTGGCAAACTCATAGACCTTGTTATCACGCGCATCAAGGTATATTCCGCCATAAGGGCCGCAGATAATTAATTCGTTTTCGCCGTCATTGTCGAGATCGGCTTTCTCCCCGATAGAATAGGAATCCATATCGAAATCTGTTATATAAAATGTCGATGTCAAATCTGCAGAGTCAACTGCGCTTATGGAACCATTGATAAATAAATCGAATAATTCTTCTGCGGTCATTTCTGAGTCTGTTTTCTCATCCGCCTGCGTATCGGATTCCTCTATATCAATGGATTCCTCTTCTTTTATTTCTGAGTTTATACCCTCACCCGCCTGCGCATCTGAGTCCTCTGCATCAATGGTTTCTTTTTCTTTTATTTCTAAATCTGCACTCTCAACTGTCTGGACATTGGTTTCTCGCTGATTCACAGAAGATTCCCCCAAATTTACAGCAGCATCTTCTTCTGCCCGTCCACAGGCAGTAATATTTAACGCTGTTAGAAGAATACCTGCCAATATGGTTATCTTTTTGCATCCGTTCATATACATATCCTCCGGTAAGCCACTGCTAGAAATTTTTTATGATATAAGAAATATTTATACAAATTTCAAGTTCACGACGAGTTTTCTTAAGATACGGAGCATCTCTTAGGAATACTCATAATCTCGCAAACAAACAGGACATATTTTATCACATACACGCACACAATTCCATTAAAATCCCCTTAATTTTTTTACAAGCGAAGAGCGTTGAATTGCAAATGTTTCATGCTCATGGTATAATTTTTTGAAAAAACGAGAGGGATATCTATGGATAAGTTAATGAACAGATACAAGAAAAACATACAGCGGTTGTGCGAGGCGTTAGAGATGGCGGTTGCGCTGATCGTGCTCGTCGGGATAGTGATGACGATATTCAGTCTGTTGAGTGATTTTGAGATATTCCGCGCGATGCTGGAAGATACGACGAAGTTCAAACCTTTTCTGGAAGATATCTTTGTGATCGTCATCGGGATTGAGTTTTTGCAGATGCTCTGCAGACCAAATTCGGACAATGTCATGGAAGTGCTGATTTTCCTGGTTGCGCGGCATATGATCATCGGGGATACGACGCCGTTTGAAGATTTCATATCGGTGATCAGCGTCGGACTTCTGTGCGTCGTGCGCAGATACCTGCATGTGTCCAAAGAGAAGGAAAAACAGCTGCAGGGAGAAGCGGCAAAAACGGACAAAGCGCAGGCTGAACCGAACTCATGATCTCGCAAACGAGCAAAGCTCGTTTTGTTACTCGTAACTGCACCGCTCCAGAAACGCGGTCAGCATTTCGTTCAAATCTTCTGCATACCCCTCACGACAGGTCAATTCGATACATACAGCACAGTTTTCATACACCCCGAAAGCCGATACACCTCGCGCGTAGGGGTTTTCTTCGTTTACGAAAGTATAGGTGATCACCGTGTAGTTTACCCCATCGCAGGTAACATTTTCTTCCTTGGACACGTCATAATTGGAGCGCCCGGCGGCAAGCCAGTCAGCAGCGCTTGTCTCTGCGGTTTCGGCGCTTTTGAACTCGCCGGACAGCAGGTAGAGCTGTGCATCGTACAGGTCAACCGTGTCACCGTCGGCATTTTCGTAAGGCTCGGAATCGCCGGAAGTCCATGAGGCATAGTAAAGCCCGTCCGAGGATAAGGTGTCCATATTATTTAGAAGCGTCAAACGTTCGTCCGTATTGTGCACGGTCAGGCGACTTCCAATCGTCACGTATTCTGAGTTGACGACGGTATCCGCGTTTTCGCCGGAGGCGGAAGACAGACCGGAACAGCCGGTTAAGGCAAGGGTTAATGAGATGCCTAACAGATAGGCGCAGATTGTTTTTTTCATGGAAAACTCCTTTTCAAATGGGTTAGTTCAGACTGTCGTACAGCATATCCCACAGCGCGCTGCACTCGTCCAGGTTATCGGTAACTTTGTCTGTATAGAAACAGCGTCTGCCGAGATAGAAACCGGCAAGCACGTCCTGATTGTTTCCGGTGATGTCTTGTCCGGCTATCGTTTCGGTGTATGTGCCCATTTCCGCTTCGGACAGTAAAGGGCAGTCCGCCCACAGGAAGACTTTGCCCTCGGCGGAGTAGTCTGCCTGGTTGGGGCAGCTTCCGTCGGGAGCGGCAAGAAGCTGGTATTCATGCTGGAAAGTCTCCGGGTCATCCAACAGGAAAAAGTAGCTGTCGCTCTCGGAAACATCCGCCATCAGTGTCACTTCGGAAGCATATTGATAGTAGACGGTTTCAGGGTCGGTGGACTGGCTGTCGCCGGTGTACTGGTTGATCTGTACGATGATTTCCCCGTCTTCGTTGTAATCGTCGCACAGTGAGGCGAAGAGTTGTTCTAGGGCAGATACGGTGTCCTGCGGGAGTACCCCTTTGCCTACATAGGCGATCTGTACGTCGGGTGCTTTGGTAAAAAACCCCAGCGCGTTTCCGATAAGGCTGCAGGTGACGAAAAGCAGGAAAAAGCCGACGATCACATACCATTTGCGGTAATGCCACCAGTTTTTGAATTTATCGATTCCGGTCAGTTCTTTCTGGTTCTCCGGTTTCAACAATTCGATCAGATTGTCGGACTTGTCCGATTGGTTCATATCCTCAAGATTTCCAATACGCATGAATATTTCTCCTTCTATCTTTCCAACGATTATGCAAAGGTCGTTCCGCCGTATGTATAGCTGACCGGCAGGCAGACAAGCGGCGGCTTCACCATCATATTCTCCCGCAAAAGAAGATCGACGCACATTTCCGCCATCTCCGGAACGGGCTGTACGATGGTCGAGCAGTGATAATCAATGTTGCCAAAAGACCGTATCCCGTCGAAACCGATGAGCTGTACGTCATCGGGAACGCGCTGGCGCAGCTTGTGCAGGGTTTGCAGTGTGAGGTAAGCAAGGCGGTCTGTCACGCAGAAGATCCCATCAAAAGTCAATTTGCCATCCTTTATATGCTCCGCCAGAAATTGCTCGAACTCTTCATAGGAATCTCCGTCATTTAATATTTTCATTTCATAGGAAAGCCCGCGGGTAAGACAGCCGCTCTCGAAACCGGCTTTTCTCTTGTTGGGTTCGTTGATGAGGGCGGAGCCGTGGCGCAGGAATGCGACATTTCTACAGCCTAAGTCGGCAAGTTTTTCGGCAGCAAGCTGCCCGCCCGCAAAGTTGTCGCAGGCGACGCAGGGGATTTTCGGTCCCATGGAGCGGTCGATGGCGACAAAAGGGGTATTTTCCTCGACGATCAGATTGGAATTGTAAGTCAGTCCGATAATCCCGTCCACCTTATTATGCTGTGCCATCGTGATGTATTCCTGTTCCTGTTTGGGGTCAAAGTCGGTGGTACACAGCAGCATCCGGTATTTCCGCTTCATGAGCGCAATATTGATATAGTAGGTAAGCGACGCGTAGAAGGGATCGGTCGTGTTCGGGATCAACAGGGCGATCGTGTAGGTCTTGTTCGCCTTGAGACCCTGCGCGTAACTGTTGACCTGGTAGTTTAGTTTGCGGATTGCCTCCTCTACACGGGTTTTATAGGAATCCCCGACAGGTAATCCGTTCACAACTTTGGATACGGTTCCTAAAGCGACTCCGGCTTCCTTTGCAACATCTTTCATTGTGGGAGCAGAATTTTGTTTCTTCATAAGAAAAGATAAACTCCTTTAAGTATTTTGGGAACTTAAGTTCTTTCGTGAAAAAATATGAAACTATATGAAACCTTGTGAAACACCTTGGAATCCCTTGGGAAACCATGAGGAAAACAACTGCGATTCACATTACTAAAAATTGGATAATGGTTTTTATTAAGATATTATTATAAAATGAAAAATACGATTTGTAAAGACTATGAAATACGAAACATGAAACGTTACATGAAATATGATTATTGAAAAGTACTAAATATGCATAATACTTTTTGTAAAAAATAACAAAAAGTATAAAAAGTGACAATAAATTCTGCAATAATTATTGACTAAGTACAGAAATGAGTGATAAAGTGATAATAGCACAAAATAACGTTTCACGAAAACGCGATGCATGTCGTAGGGTGTGCATCAAAAATGTGAGAGAAAAAGAAAGGAGATAGGAAATGAGTAGAACTAAGACAGCAGTTGCAAAACCGGCAGTGCAGCCGGGCGGCAAATCGCTAAAACAACGAGTGATGGACAACTGGCAGTTATATCTGATGCTTTTGGTTCCGGTGGTACTGACTATCGTATATAAGTATATTCCTATGTATGGTATTCAGATCGCATTTAGGGATTACAAGGCGAGCCGGGGATTTATGGGGAGCGAATGGGTTGGACTGGAATGGTTCAGTCGATTCTTCAGCGCACCTACCTTCGGGCGTATGATTAAAAACACGATATTGCTCAGTTTTTACAGCTTGTTATGGAGTTTCCCGATTCCGATCATTCTTGCCTTGATGATGAATCAGATGAGATTCCAGAAGTTCAAGAGAGTTACCCAGACGGTACTCTATGCACCGCACTTTATCTCTACCATGGTCATCTGCGGTATGATCCGTATTTTCTTAAGTCCTTCGGGTGGTTTGTTCAACCTGATCGCAGGAACGAGCATCGACTTCCTCACGGAGTCAGGGGCATTCCGAACGATTTACATCGCTTCCGGAATCTGGCAGGACGCAGGATGGGGCATCATTGTTTACATGGCTACCTTATCCAATATTGACACTTCGCTCTATGAGGCGGCGAAGGTGGATGGAGCGTCTTTGTTCCAGAGAATTATACATATCGATATACCGGAGCTGACTTCGATCATGGTTCTGAACCTGATCATGAGCGCGGGCGGTCTGATGAATGTCGGATTTGAAAAAGTATGGCTTCTGCAGACAGACTTGAATAAAGCGACCAGTGACGTTATCGCGGTTTATGTTTACCAGCAAGGTATTGAAAACGCCAAGTACAGTTATTCCACTGCGGTGGGCTTGTTCAATACGGTGATCAATATTATTCTGTTGGTTGTGGTGAACAAGATAGCCGGTAAGATATCCGAAGACACGAGTTTCGTATAGGAGGTGCGGTATGAACGCAAATACAAAATCAGGAAAGGCGACGGGACTTTCCGAAAAAACCAGCGACATCATTCTTGTTGTGATCTGCGCTGTCATCCTGTTTATTGTTGCATATCCGTTGTACTATGTGCTGATCGCTTCGGTATCGAACCCTTATGACGTATATGCGGGCAAGACATTCCTTCTGCCTAGCCAGTTTACGCTGGAAGGCTACAAATCGGTATTTGCTGACCCGAATATCTTGCTAGGTCTGATAAATAGTTTTAAATATACGATCATCGGTACGATCTTCTCGGTTGTCGTACTGTATCTGGCTGCTTATCCTTTGAGCGTGAAGAACCTGCCGGGCAGGAAATGGCTGAGCATCTTTTTCATCATCACGATGTATTTCGGCGGCGGTATGGTTCCTACTTATCTGGTGGTAAAGCAGACGGGGCTGATCAACAATATATGGGCGTTGTTTTTACCGGGCGGCGTGGCAGTCGGCAACATGATCATTGTGAGGAACTTTTTCGAGAACAGTATTCCGAAGGAGATGATCGAGGCGGCGGATATCGACGGCGCTTCCAAGTGGACGACATTTATCAAGATCGTAGTGCCCTTAAGCCGTTCCATCATGGCGGTTATGGTAGTATTCAGTATGGTAGCATACTGGAACGACTGGTTTACGGCGATGATCTATCTGCCTTCACCGAACAAAGCACCTCTGCCATTAGTGCTCAGGAATATCCTCATCAAGAGCTCAGCGAGCGCGAGTCAGGCGAGCACGATATCCGGTGGTTTTGCGGAATTGAACAAGATGACAGAGATGATCAAGTTTTCATCGATCATTATCGCGGCATTGCCGATGCTGATTATCTATCCGTTTGTACAGAAATATTTTGAAAAAGGATTTATGGCAGGTGCAGTAAAAGGCTGATCGCGGAAAGGAGATTCCATTATGAAATTAAATAAACAATACAAGATCGTCTCCTGTATGCTTGTGACAACGCTTGCACTGTCGATGACGGCATGTGGGGACAAAGATTACGGACACCATGAAAAAGGTGTTGCGAACACAGATACTTCTCAGACGGAATTTGCCATTATGGGCGGACAGAGTGCGCTCAGTCCGGGTTATACGGACAATGTAGTTTTGAATCAGCTTCAGGAAGACACGGGAATCCATATTGAGTGGACGACCATGAGTGAGTCTTTAGGGGAGCAGGTCAACATCCGTATCGCGGGCGACGAACTTCCGGACGCTTTTATGGGCGTCGGGTTCAGTAACTATGATATCTCCCGTTACGGGGATGATGGAACATTTATCGATCTGACCCCTTATTTGACGGAAGAGTATATGCCGAACTTAAGTAAGATTCTGGAAGAGAATCCGGATATCCGCAGCGCGATCACCATGGACGATGGATATATCTACGGCCTTCCGTCAGGAGAGCGTATGGGGACGGCAGGTATCGGCGCGGCAGAAGACTACAGTATTTATTCGATTCCGCAGTTTGCCATGATCAACAAGGCATGGTTGGATGATCTGGGATTGGAAATGCCGACCACGCTCGATGAGCTTCACACCGTGCTGAAGGCTTTCAAGGATAATGACATGAGTGCGAAATATTACGGCAATGATCCGGGAAGCACGATTCCCATGAGTACCGGATTTGACCAGTGGTGCTGGGGACAGAATATCTTTTATGCGGGCTTCGGATTTACAAACTGGCCAAATGATGTCTGCAACGACCTTGTCTTAAACAGTGACGGCACAGTGGAATTTATGTGTGTGACAGACCAGTACCGTGAGGCGGTAACATATTTCCATGACTGGTATGCGGAAGGATTGATGGATCTTGAGATGTTCAGCCAGTCCGACACGCAGTTGATTTCCAAATGCTCTCAGGGGTATGTAGGTGTTTCGACTTGGTGGTATATCGAGGAGTTGATGGGCGACTATGCAGATGATTATGTATTTCTGCCGATTCTCGATGGACCAGACGGCACCCACAATGTAACCATCCGTACCGGCGGCGGGGTAAGCAGCGGCCAGCTCAACATTACCAAGAAGTGCAAGAGCCCGGCGAACCTGTTGAAATTCTACGATATGTGGTATGACCCGGAGATCGTAATGCAGCTTCAATACGGACCGATTGGCACATATTTTACAGGACAGGATGAGGACGGCGTATGGCTGAGTATCTCGGATGATGAGAGCCGTGAAAGATTCGGGAAAGGTTCCGGCGAGCTGAAAGGCGAATGCGAAGTAGCAGGACCGAAGCTGATTCTCAGCGACTACTATCTGACGACGTTTAAGATGGAAGATCGTGCAATCGAGCGTTTGACAGACTTGTATGATTTCTGGATGCCTTATGTGGACGACACGACGACCTATCCGGTTGACTGCGTATTTACGGGAAGAGAGCTTGACGACATCGACTGGTATAAGGCGGACTTCGAGAGCGCGGTTTCCGAGCAGGAAGGTCTGTGGCTGAAAAACGGTGGACCGACCGATGCAGAGTGGGATGCTTATATCCAACATCTGCGCGATAAGTGCGGCATGGACAAATTGCTGGACGTATATCAGAATGCGTATAACCGTTATGCGGGAATTGATGTCGCAGAATAAATAATTTGAAAAAATCTATCAATATCGGAGTAGAAAGGTATAGCGTCTGCTCCGATATTGGGTTATTATGGTAATAAATAATGAGTTGGGCATAAGATGGAAAGTTATGTAAACTAAAAGGTCTGACATTTGTGTGTCCGAATCAATATGGAAGTATATTTTGATATGGAGGAATATAGTATGATAAGCCAGACTTTGCGTGATGCGAGAAGATATGAGGAGGCGATGGAGCAGAAGATCGGTGAGGCGGCAAGACCGGATTTTCATTTGTCTACGCGTGTGGGGTGGTTGAACGATCCGAACGGATTTTCCTATTATAAAGGGGAGTATCACATGTTCTATCAGTATCACCCTTACGATTCCCATTGGGGGCCGATGCATTGGGGCCATGCGGTCAGCACGGACCTGTTGCATTGGAAATACCTTCCGGCCGTACTTGCGCCCGACATGGATTATGACAGGGATGGCTGTTTCTCCGGCAGCGCGATCGTCTTGCCGGACGGAAGGCATTTGCTGCTGTATACGGGTGTATTAAAGGAGAACCAGCCGGACGGCAGTCTGCGTGATATCCAGACACAGTGCATCGCGGTTGGGGACGGTATAGATTATGACAAGTATACCGGCAATCCGGTGCTCACGAAAGACGATCTTCCCGAAGGTGGAAGTAAATTTGACTTCCGTGATCCGAAAATCTGGCAGAAATCCGACGGCTCTTACCGTTGTGTGGTCGGGAACTGTACGGAAGAGGGGGACGGAAGGATTCTTCTGTACAGCAGCAAAGATGCCGTTCACTGGAAATACGAGAAGATACTGGCGGCGAACAATAAGCGTTTTGGCAGAATGTGGGAGTGCCCGGATTTCTTCGTACTGGACGGGAAGGCTGTGCTGATCACGAGTCCGCAGGATATGCTTCCTCAAGGATTTGAGTATCATAACGGCAATGGTACGCTCTGTCTGCTCGGTTCCTATGATGACCAGACCGACACTTTTACGGAAGAACACAATCAGGCGATCGATTACGGAATCGACTTCTATGCGCCACAGACGATCCTTACGCCGGACGGCAGACGGATCATGATCGGCTGGATGCAGAACTGGGATACCTGTAACCTGCATACACCGGAGCAGCCATGGCTTGGACAGATGAGTCTGCCAAGAGAACTGTCTGTGCGAAACGGCCGTCTGTACCAGGCTCCACTGCGGGAACTGGAGACACTGCGGGGAGAAGAAATACGCCATGAAAATGTTACTTTTACGGATGAAATCAGATTAGCAGGCGTGGAAGGACGCAAGGTGGACATGGAAGTGGTGGTCCGTCCAGCCGATGCGTCGAATATTTATCGCAGGTTCGCGGTTCGATTCGCGCAGGATGATACCTACCGGACATCGATCAGTTATCGACCGTATGAGTCAATCGTCAAGGTGGACAGAAAGTTTTCGGGTTCAAGAAGAGCGATCATCCATCAACGCCGCTGCCTGGTAAAGAACAAGGACGGAAATATCAAGATGCGAATCATACTGGACCATTTCAGCGTGGAGGTTTTCGTGAACGATGGTGAGTATGTACTCACGGCGACGATGTATACCGATCTTGCGGCGGATGGAATTTCTTTCTTTGCCGATGGCGAAGTGAATATGGATGTGGTAAAATATGAACTGAGTTAATGCGAATATGCATTCTGGCGGAAAGTGCCGTTGATGGTTGTTTGAAAAAGGATGCAGATGGTTTATAGGGCGGAATGAAATGCTATCAGTGATGAAAAACACCGCTTGGAGGGAGACGCGACATGAAGAAATATGACGTAGTGGCATTAGGCGAATTGTTGATTGATTTTACGGAGAATGGAACGAGCAGGCAGGGCAACCCGATCTATGAGGCGAACCCCGGCGGCGCGCCTTGCAATGTGTTGTCCATGCTGACAAAGCTAGACAGAAAGACGGCTTTTATCGGCAAAGTCGGACAGGATATCTTCGGAAATCGCTTGAAGAGGACATTGGATGAAGTGGGGATCGATACGCAGAATCTGGTGATGGACGAGAATGTGCGGACGACGCTGGCATTCGTGGAAACTTTTCCGGACGGGGACAGGGATTTCTCATTCT
>JAMPGN010000014.1 GCA_023663915.1 Eubacterium sp.
AAAGAGGACTGCTTTCAAGGCTTAGTTGGGGTAACTTTTTATGCGGTTATCCTGGCAGCTGCACTCATTTTCTTGTAAGAACGCAGTCATTATGGTACAATTACTTCTAATAATTTAGACTTTGATTCTTGTGAAGAACAAGGAAGCAAGAGATGATTGTAAGCTACAAAGGTTCTGGACAATTAACCAGAGAGCAATTTCTGTTTTAGATTAGGGTGTCAAAAGACATGTTATAAAATATTGAATTTTATTTGTGCCTTGAAAATTTAACACGATTTGAGTCGAGAAAGCGATTTTGAACTGTTTATGGTAAATGCCATAGATGATACTTGTTGTTCTTGGTTATGCCGTTTGAGTTTTTGGAGCATAGTTTTCTAAGCCATTGATATAATCCAACAGCTTTTGAAAATCCAATGCGGCTATCTTAATAAGAGGCTGTTCTTCAAAACTTGTTGTGTGTTATTTGCCGCAAAAGCCATATGAATCACCTCAGTATTTGATACTTATATTTTACCAAATATCGGAATGATTTGATATATCGTGTTAAGTTTTCAAGGTACAAATTTATATCAAAGGTCAATAACCGTTTGACACCCTAATCCTGTAGATGGAAAAAAGGCATTAGAATGTTGGAAAGTAGATGCTGATAATATTATCCCAATTACGGATGATGAGTATTTTGAGGATGATATTGTAGAGAAGTTTATAGAGTTTATCCGCACTGTATACGGAGGAGAGCCTTTAGATACAAATTTAAAATTTATTGCAGATGCGCTAGGCGGAAAAGGACAGCCAAGGGAAGTGATCCGCAATTACTTTCTCAATAATTTTTACAAGGACCATTGCAAGATTTATCAAAAACGTCCGATTTACTGGTTTTTTGATTCTGGGAAAAAGAATGGATTCAAATGCCTGATCTATATGCACCGCTACGCGCCGGATACGATTGCACGTATCCGTACCGATTATGTGCATGAGCAGCAGAGTCGATACCGCACAGCGATTGCTGACTTGGAGCATCGGATAGCAAATGCCGGAACAAGTGAGCGTGTGAAATTGAATAAATCGCTCAAAAAGATTCAGGAGCAGGCGGATGAATTGCATACATACAAAGAAAAGATACATCACTTGGCAGATCGGATGATCGCGATTGATCTGGACGATGGCGTAAAGCATAATTACGAGATTTTCAGGGAGGTATTGGCGAGGATTAAATAAGCAAGAACATAGAGGATTTTCTGCTATGACGGATAAGAAAATAAAAATTTTCTGAAAGAAGTATATTGCAATTAAAATCTGCATATGCTATAATGCCAATAGGCTAAAAGAAACGATAAGTCCATGTGGACGAAAGAAACGAACCCCTTCACCGTGTGACAGCACAGTTTTGGGGTTCTTCTTTTCTTTTTACAGTGGCAAAGCACCCACTAGGCTATTTGTTGTCCTTATTGTTTTTACTGTCTAACCATTTGCAGACGAGATGGCTAATCACGCCCGCCACGACAGCGACCAAAAAAGAAACGATAACTTCCATGTGAACACCTCCTCCCGTTGCCAGGTATCGGTAGGACAACGAAAACAGTATAGCATATCTTTTGACATTGCTCTACATTTTAAGTTAAAATTACGGGAATACAACGAAAGAGAATTTTCTGATTTTATATATTTGGAAAAAAGTTCTGAAAAGTGCATTTTTGAGCGTAATCGATAAACAAAGGAGGCATCGACTGCAAATGCCGGAACAAGTGAGCGTGTGAAACTGAATAAATCGCTCAAAAAGATTCAGGAGCAGGCAGATGAATTGCATACATACGAAGAAAAGATACATCATTTGGCAGATCAGATGTTTGCGATTGATCTGGACGATGGCGAAAAACATAATTATGAGATTTTCAGAGATGTATTGGCGAAGATTAAGTAAAGGGAATGGAATATTCATTACCACAACTGGAGGCTGAAATATGACGATTGAAGAAATTATGCAGGGAGAATCAAAAAATGTCGAGTTTAAAGCAATGTTGCCAAAAGATTCGTCAAAATATATTAAAACAATTATTGCCTTTGCAAATACACAAGGCGGACATCTTGTTATCGGAGTAGATGATGTAACACGAAAAGTCATAGGTGTGGATCGGGATTTTGCATTTCAGATAATGGACAGTATTGCGAATGCCATTGCGGATTCTTGCGTGCCGCAGATTGTTCCTGATATAGAGCTTCAGACCATTGAAGGATGTACCGTCATTGTAGTTACAGTTGCGCCGGAACCAGACAGGCCATATTATCTGAAAGCAAAAGGAAAAGAAAACGGAACCTTTATTCGGCTTGCAGGAACTTCCCGTCCGGCGGATATTGAAAAAATCAAAGAATTAGAACTAGAAGGCGCCCATGTTTCGTGGGACGAACTGACGTGTATTGGATATGATGTGACGGATAAGGAAATAAAAAAATTATGCGGGGATATTATGAAGTATCGGGAAATTGCAGGATTACCCGGTCGTAAGGTGACAAGCACTCAGTTAGTGAACTGGAAACTTTTGAAAAAGGCAGAAAGCGTATTGCTTGCATCGAATGCTTTTGTGCTATTGGTGTCTGATTATTTTCCGTTTTCCAAAACACAGTGCGCCGTGTTTAAAGGTACGGAGCGGACGGTTTTTCTTGATAAGAGAGAGTATGCAGGTCCTATTTATGAACAGATAGAGAATGCGACGGCATTTGTGCTGCGTAATATTCGGCTGGGGGCAACCATTGAGGGGCTTATCAGAAAAGAAAATTATGAACTCCCAATAGAAGCAATTCGTGAAATGATTATCAATGCGCACTGTCACCGCAATCTGACAGATGCGTCTTGCGTTCAAGTGGCGGTATACGATGATCGTTTGGAAGTTACATCGCCCGGTGGATTATATAATGGGCTTACTTATGAGGAAATTATGAGTGGTCATTCAAAACTCCGAAATAGAACGATTGCGAATGTTTTTAATCAAATGGGGCTTATTGAAGCATGGGGAACCGGAATACGGAGAATCAAGGAAGCAGCCAAGGGTTATGGGCTTCCAATTCCGGAATTTTTGGCGTTTGATGATATGTTTAGGGTAAATCTTTACCGTAGTCCGATATTAGAGCTGCAGACTGATGTTAAAGTATTGGAGAAGCGTCGGAGAGGCGTCGGAGAAACATCGGAGAAACATCGGAGAAACATCGGAGAAGCGTCGGAGAAGCGTCGGAGAAGCGTCGGAGAAGCCTCGAAAAAACAGCAGGGAGATTTTGTGGCGGAATTAAATGATACACAAGAACAAATTTTGGAATTATTGTTGAAAGATGCGCGGCTTTCAGCGGTAAAGCTGGCGGAGCAGATTGGCGTGGCGGGCAGAACGGTTGAAGCCAATATCAAAAAACTCAAAGATCAAGGAATACTAATCCGCCATGGATCGCCCAAAAACGGATATTGGGAAGTCATGAGGTAACAAAATGGATTCGGAAAATTATAAGCGCAGAATTATTTTTTGCTGTGAAGAAATCCGCTACGCAAACTTCGAGTTCGCGTAGCGAATCCCACAATCAAGCTATACTCATTTTTCCACAGCAAGCGCACATACGGAATACGGCTTTACCTCAAGAGAAAGCACTCCCTTTGCGATAGGGTACTCCACATCTGACGGCTGTACCGCGTAAACGGCATCCCCGCTATAATTAAGCGCGTTGCGTACATGGGGATCATCGTTTTGAAGAACCTCACCGCGTGCCAGCATAGCATTATAAGGAAGCTGAACCGTCAATGCGCAAGACTCCGCGCCAGTATTGACTAGCTTAAGATAAACTGCATCTGCATCTTCCGTAGCGGAGAAATAAATATTTTCCGGCATAGTTCCTTCATAGAGCAAATACTGTGTACCGAGATAGGAAGCAAACATTTTCTGCACATAATAGTTTGTAGACAGACAGAGGGTTTGCGGATTAAAATTAATCAAGTTGTGATTCCACTGATCGCTCTCTACTAAGTTAAAAAGTGGCGCATAGGAAGCCATGGCAACGATATCACTGTTGCGCTCTACTCCGGTCAGAAATGCAGCTTCACCGAGTGCGGTGTCAAGCTGATTGCTCTCGTTCATCGGGCGCATACCGCTTGTGTCTGCCGATTCTTCACTGGAAGCCGCCATGGTAAGAAGATCCTCCGGCGGTACATTTTCCAACACGCCCAACATTCCGTTTGCGGCGTACTCTCCAAAATATACACCTGCACCGCTGCGGTCATAACGATCGAAACGGGTGGACTGTGCGGCAAACCATTCGGGAGTATGGTAAGAATGTTCGTCTACGATAACATTCTGATATTTCCGGGCAAACGCATATACACTGTCCAGTCCGGGCGTACCCATCATATCTTCATAGAAAGGATGAACACCGGCGCAGAGTATGCATAGCATATCGGGATATTTTTTATGGATTGCTTTTTCAATGAGATCAAAGCGTTGGAAGTATACCGCGCCATAATTTTCATTTCCGACACCGATTCTGTCCAGACCAAACGGCTCCGGATGTCCCATCTTTGCGCGCAGAGCAGCCCATTCATTCTTCTTAGGGTCTCCATTGGCGAACTCGATCAGGTCAAGATAATTGTCAACAATCATTTTTTGGAAATCTTCACTGTCAATCGGAATATTCGGACATTCCGCCTCACCCCGCTGCATGGAACGTATCTGACAGTTTAGACCGACGCTCAAGGTCGGAAGGGGTTTCATGCCAAGGTCTTCACACAGACAGAAATATTCATAAAATCCAATCTGATACGACTGGTTGTAACCGCCGTCTGGTACTTTCTCCGACCACAGGTTGTAGTTGCTTTTTCGCTCATAAAGCTCCCCGACCGTATCTTTCCAGTTATATTCGTTGCCCGGAAGCTGCCCCTCCACAATACAACCGCCCGGAAATCGCATGAATGAGGGCTTTAAGTCAGCCAATGCCTCAATCAGATCTTTACGCAGTTTTCCATATTGCCATTTCGGATCGTCGTTATGCCAGTAATCGGCATCCATTAAGGAGACGCAGTCAAGGTCTAATGTGCCGTTTCCCAATAAACGTAGTTCCAGTTTCCCGTAACCGTAAGCCGTACCAGCCAGTGTGCATGACAATTTCTTCCAGCCGCTGCCGGATTCTTCAGAGGAAGCCGAGAGAGTCAAAGGCTGACCGTTTTCGTCGATAACTTGTACTTCGACGGTTCCGGTAAACTCGTCCGCACGCAGCCAGCAGTCAAACAGATAGGTATGCCCCTGTTTGATACTCATTGCACATTCTTCTTTGTGCGTTTTTCGTCCATTAAAACCAAGATTTGTGAGGGTCGTCTTCTCGTCTACACAGATATGGGCATACCGGCTGTTAGGATGAAGCGGGTTTATCGCGCCGCTTTCAAGACTGCCGTTATCGATGTTCCAGTAACGTAGAGGATCGTCAGCGGCTTTCAATTCTTCGTTGGAAAAAAAGACGCCGTCAAAGCTGTAATTGTTCACCATGTTGGCATTGATCCCACCATCGCAGGAATAATTGATATCTTCAAAAAAGATACCGTAAAGATTCCGGCTTACCGATAGGGGAGATTTCAGGGAATTGTTAAGAGAAATCTGGATAGGGTTCATGTTATTCGCCTCCTTAAAATATTTTATGCCATAGGAAATTCCTACGCAAACTTCGAGTTCGCGAAGCGAATCTCGCAAACGAACTTGTTCGTTTTTTTATTGTAACACATATTTAGGCTAAGTTATAGGACATAGGATGCAAAAAAAATTTAAAGAAGTTTTATGATTGAGGAGGAAATTTTTTACTCTCTATATCAGGAATCGGAATACAAAAATCATAATCGGTCAAAATCAATCAAATTTATGCACATTCAATAAAACAGTTCATTCATTTTTGTGAATTAGTGTGATTGATTATGACTGAATTTGATTGTATAATACAATTACTAAAAAACAGGGAGGGACATGAGATGATTTACACAGTTACTTTTAATCCGTCACTGGACTATATTGTTTCGGTAGAAGATTTTAAGCTGGGTCTTACGAACCGGACCAGTTCGGAGCTGATACTCCCCGGCGGCAAAGGACTCAATGTGTCGATGGTACTTGGGAATCTGGGAGTTGTGAATACGGCGCTGGGGTTTGTGGCAGGATTCACAGGGGAAGAGATTGTGCGCCGAATCGAAGAGATGGGCGTGAAATCCGATCTCCTTCCGATTGACGAGGGAGTTTCGAGAATTAACGTAAAGTTGAAATCTATCGACGGCACAGAAATCAATGGATGCGGTCCACAGATCAGCGAGGAGAACGTAGGAAAGCTGATGAGCAGACTTGATGTTTTGACAGCGGGAGATGTGCTGATTCTAGCGGGGAGCATTCCCGGTTCCATGCCGGACGATATTTACCGCAAGATCATGCAACGGCTTGACGGCAAAGATGTGATGATCGTCGTGGATGCGACAAAGGATCTGTTAGTCAACGTGCTGGAATATCATCCTTTTCTGGTGAAACCGAACAATCACGAATTGGGCGAGATCTTCGGGGTAGAGCTTAAGACAAGAAAAGAAGTTGTTCCGTATGCGAAGAAGATGCAGGAGATGGGAGCGGTCAATGTGCTGGTGTCCATGGCGGGCGAAGGGGCAGTATTGGCGGCGGCTGACGGAAGCATTCATGCTGCACCTGCACCGAAAGGGAAACTCGTCAACGGCGTGGGAGCCGGTGATTCCATGGTTGCCGGATTTATCGCGGGATGGTTGGAACAGAAAGACTATGCGCACGCTTTTGCAATGGGTGTTGCGGCAGGAAGCGCAAGCGCTTTTTCGGAGTTTCTTGCAACAAAGGAAGAAGTAGAAACGATATATCAACAGGTTGTCAGCAAATAAACAGGGAACAGGAACATTTTGGAAAGGAGAAGAGTTATGAGAATTACAGAATTGTTGGACAAACGAAGTATTTCCCTCAACGCAGCTCCCAGCAGTAAGAACGAGGCGTTAGATCAGGCAGTGGAGTTGATGGTAAAGAGCGGCAAGATCAACGACAAGGAGGCGTACCGTAAACAGGTTTACGCGAGGGAAGAGGAGAGCACCACCGGCATTGGTGAGGGGATTGCGATTCCTCATGGCAAGTGTGATGCGGTAAGCAGACCGGGACTCGCGGCTATGGTCGTGAAGAATGGCGTTGATTTTGATGCGCTGGACGGTGAGCCGGTCACTTTGATCTTTCTGATTGCTGCACCGAATACCGAAGATAACGTACATCTCGATGTGCTTAGCAAGCTGTCGGTGCTGATGATGGACGAGGAGTTTTCCGATCATCTTCGCAATGCAAAGACGGTGGAAGAGTTTCTTGAGATTATTGATAAGGCGGATGAGGAGAAGGCAAGCATTGATGATAGGCTTGCGGATACCGGAACGGCACAGGCGGGCGGCGTAAAGATTCTGGCGGTAACGTCCTGCCCGACAGGAATTGCACATACTTATATGGCGGCGGAAGGCATCGAGAAGGCGGCAAAAGAGAGGGAATGCTTTGTTAAGATAGAGACCAGAGGTTCCGGCGGTGCTAAGAATGTGCTGACGGCGAAAGAGATCGAAGAAGCAGACTGTATTATTGTTGCGGCGGACGCACAAGTACCGATGGATCGGTTTGACGGGAAAAAGGTGATCGAGTGTCAGGTTTCCGATGGTATCAGCAAGGCAGGAGAACTTTTGGACCGTGCGATGGCAGGTGACGCGCCCATTTATCACGCGGCGGCCGGTGCGAGCGCTTCCAAACAGACTACCGGCAAAAGCGGTGGAGCGGGACACCAGATTTACACACAGCTTATGAATGGCGTATCACATATGCTTCCATTTGTGGTGGGCGGCGGCATCCTGATTGCGATTGCGTTCCTGATTGATGGACTCAGTGTGGATATGAATGCCTTAGATGTAGCGGAACGAGCAAATTTCGGTACGATTACACCCGTTGCGGCATGGTTTAAGAATCTGGGTAACGTAGCATTCGGATTTATGCTTCCGGTACTGGCAGGATTTATTGCGATGGCGATTGGTGACAGACCTGCATTGGCACTTGGATTCGTGGGCGGTATGATTGCGGCAAACGGTAAATCCGGTTTCTTAGGTGCATTGGCGGCAGGTTTCCTCGCGGGATATGTGATTATCCTATTGCGTAAAGTCTGCGACAAATTACCGGAATTTTTGGAAAAGATTGCTCCGGTATTGATCTATCCGTTAGTTGGTATTCTGATTATGGGGCTTGTCATGTCCTTTGTGGTAGAACCTGTTATGGGTGCAATCAACACGGCGCTGAACAATGGTTTAACCAGTATGGGCGGCACGAGCAAAGTCATTCTCGGATTGATTCTGGGTGGTATGATGGCAATCGATATGGGCGGTCCGTTCAACAAGGCGGCATATGTATTCGGTACGGCAGCAATCGCGGCGGGCAATTATGATATTATGGCAGCAGTAATGATCGGCGGTATGACGCCACCTTGTGCGATTGCCCTTGCAACACTTTTCTTCAAAAAGAAATTTACGAAGGAAGAGAGAGAGTCGGGACCGACCAACTTTATCATGGGATTGGCGTTTATTACGGAAGGTGCAATACCTTTTGCGGCATCTGATCCGCTGCATGTTCTTCCGGCATGTATTGCAGGTTCGGGAGTAGCGGGCGCGTTATCCATGTTGTTTAACTGTACACTGATGGCTCCCCACGGCGGCATCTTTGTATTCCCGGTAGTAGGCAATCCGTTCATGTATGTTGTGGCATTGCTGGTCGGCACAGCCGTTTCTACACTTTTGCTCGGTGTGCTTAAGAAAAATGTTGAGTAATTCTAAATAACATAATAAAATAAAAGAAAAATAGAAAAGGAGAGATCACCATGAAAGAATTTAAGTATGTAATCACAGATCCAGAGGGAATCCACGCACGTCCGGCGGGAGAGCTTGTAAAGGCGGCGAAAGCGTTTACATGCAGCATCAAGCTTGCCAAAGACGGCAAGGCGGGTGACTGTAAGAAGATTTTTGGTATTATGGGACTTGGCGTAAAACAGGGAAATGAAGTTGTTCTCACATTTGATGGTGATGATGAAGATGCGGCATATGAAGCGGTAAGCAAATTTATGCAGGAGAATATGTAAAGTACTATAATACGCGAGGATGATTATGTTATCGGAACAGCGCCATGAAATGATTTTGAAGCTGCTGGAAGAGAAACGCAGCGTCACAGTGACGGAATTGACAAGATTGCTTGATATTTCGGAGTCTACGGCAAGAAGGGATATCGTACTGTTAGACAAAGCCGGCAGGCTGGTCAAAGTATTTGGCGGTGCCGTGCTTGCGGATACGACCTATATGCCGTCTGAGCCGACCGTGACGCAGAAAGCGGAGGTCAATCGGGACGCGAAAATGCAGATTGCGAAGTATGCCGCGTCCCTGATTGAACCGCAGGATTTTGTGTATCTTGACGCGGGAACGACTACCGGCTATATGCTAAAATATATCGAGGAGACAGGTGCAACGTTTGTGACAAATGCTGTCGCCCATGCGCAAAGGCTGGCGGCGAAAGGCGAGCATGTCCTGCTGGTGGGTGGGACGCTCAAGAGCACCACGGAAGCGGTGGTGGGAACGACGGCGGCGTTGATGCTTAAAGACTACCATTTCACCAAAGGTTTCTTCGGGACGAATGGGGTCAGCCGGACGGCAGGGTTTACGACGCCTGATACAAATGAGGCTCTGGTGAAAAAAACAGCGTTAGAGCAGTGCCGGACGGCTTATGTTTTATGTGATAACAGCAAGTTTAATGTAATCAGTTCCGTGACGTTTGCTCCTCTTGCGGCAGGCATGATCCTGACGGAGCAGAAGCCGGAAGGATTTGAAGAGAATGAGAATATGATTGTATGTATGAAAGATACCGCCGAATAACGTTGAACGTGATTTCGGCGGTGTTTGTATAGTGAGTGATGTAAAATAATCCTAAATTGCTGCAGACAATGAACTTAGTCGTTATTAAATGAGTTTTTCATTATTTGGAGATAATATTGCAGTGGTGGATATGGAATGCGTTTTAGTTTTCCAAAGTTTGTATCTTCATTCAAATCTTTACCTTCATTTTCTTTCCGACCATATGATGAATAATCAATTTCCAAATTTGCTGCCATTTTTTGTTTTCCTTGTTTACTGAGAATAGTTGGTGTTTCAAATAATCCAAACCAACCGCCGTTGCAGTCATACATTCGACGATCACGGGCAAGAATACATTCGTATACAGAAAAAATATTGAAATCTATGATTGTTGGTGAAAAGATGTTTGGATTATCTTTTCGTTCTTTAAGAGCATAAGCGATTACTAATAGCATATCCTTATCCGGAAGAACATTTTTGAAAGTAACTTTTTGGGTTAATCTTGCAGAGGGTTCTCTTGGAGTTGGAGGTTTTTTCATTTCGATATTGGGGTTATCTATAAACAAAAGCTTTAATTCTAAGCGTTTTCCTGAGGTGTGAATGTAATCAGGATATCCCTCGCGTTCGCCAAGAATCCCCTCATTTTTTGATAATCCAACTGAGTTAAAAATATCTGAGTCAGTAAGTATTGATAGTTGCGGTATACATGCGTCCATAAGCGAACCGACTATTGTGCCTATTTGTGATGGTTCAAAGGCTTTCAGAATTTCTTTTGGAATAGAAAGTACGTTGAATTGAGTTCCAATTAAGGGCGAAAGGTTCACTTTCATATCTTCTATTTCTGCTTTGGATATGATTGCTTTTTTATGTTCATTAACGTAATTTTCATAATCAATTTTGTGCATAAAACTCATAACTTTTATTCTCCTCGTTTGTTATATTTTAAGGGTAATACATCAGAATAAGATAGTTGAAGAGAATCTAACCAATTAAGAAACTCTATTACATCCAATCTTCGTTCACAGCTTTCTACTTTGGATATAAAAGATTGACTTACTCCCATTAGTCGGGCTAGATCCTGCTGGGTCATTTCTGCCTCATTGCGTTTGAGCCGCAATCGCGTTATTATTTCAATGTATTCTTGATTGTATATACTCTTCATATTTTTCCTCCACATTTATTATATATTCCAATATAGAATATTCCAAAAAAGAATAATTCGATATATAAAGACCATGGTCTTTACAAAAACAAAAGTGTTTGATAATATAAATTGGGAAAGGTGGTAATTAGAATGGCAAATAGAAAAGCAGTAAAGCCGAAATCATTTGAAGGAATATACAAACGTTTAGAGGAGGTTATTCTTGCTAATTCAGGAGAAAATGAATTTGAAGAAATAATTAAATTGGTTATATTGAAATTATGGAATGAAATGCATAACGAAGTTTACGAAAAAGAACTAAAAGAAGCTAATAAGAAATTGAAAGTTATTAATAATAAATGGAAAGGAGTGTTAGGGGGAACATTTTTTAATATAACAGATGAACAATATAGTATATGTATGGCGATTCTTAACAAGATTTCATTTTTAGAAACAGGATATGAAGGAATAGATAGTGTATTTGAATTTTTGATTTCCCGTGAGAAAAAAGGCGCCAAAGGGCAGTACTTCACGCCAAGATACTTAGTTGATTTTTGCGTAAAAATTATTAATCCGAAAGTCGGAGAAGTTGTGTTAGATCCAGCAGCGGGTTCCGGAGCATTTTTGTATCATACATATATAAGTAATCCTGATATAATGCCAAAGGATTTATGGGGATTTGATTTTGATCATATTGCTATTCGCGTCGCTAAATTACTTATGTATGTCACTAAATTAAATGACTCTCATATTTATCAGGTTAATAGTTTGATAAAGAATAATAAAGCGGCTGAAGGAGAAAACATTACTACGATTGAGGATATAATGAGAATTGAAAAGCAAAAAGGATTGTTTGATGTAATTATGACAAATCCGCCTTTTGCAGGGGAAATAACAGAAGTAGAAATATTGAGAAGTTATATAGTTTCAAAAGATAAGACACGGATAGAAAGAGAGGTTTTGTTTATTGAAAGATGTATTGACTTATTAAAACCTAATGGAAGAATGTCGATTGTGTTACCAGATAATATTTTTGGCGGAAAAGATACTGCGGAGCTTAGGAAATGGATTAATGAACAGTGTAGAATTGTTGGCGTGGTTGGTATTCCAAGAAATACATTTATGCCTCATACTTCAGTTAAAACAAGTATACTATTTTTACAAAAAAGAGAAAAAAAGGAAAAGATAGAAGAAAAAATTTTTTTTGGAATTAGTGAAAGAGCAGGAAAAGATAATAGAGGAAATATTCAATATAAAAATGAAAATCATGTCTGGACGGAGGTAGATCATGATTTAGACGAAATACGCGACACATTTTATTCATTTATAAAAGAAGAAAGGATTGGCTGGTAGAATGGCAATATGTGTTATTAAAACGAATAAGCAGTTGGGGATAAATTTTGTTCTTACTCCTGAAAGATATAATCCTAAACGTCGTATGAATATAACAAGTAAGAGGACAATTAGATTATCTGAAATAATTGAACTTTCAAACGATACAATTACTGTAAAACAAGGACAGAATATGGATATTGTTCAAATAAATACATCCGATGCAATGGGAGGGTATTTAAATATAAATACCACATCCAATAAGAATATAAACAGTAATAAAAAAGTATTGAAAAAAGGTGATGTTATTATTTCACGATTAAGACCTTATTTAAAACAAGTCGCATATGTAGATGGTGAAATAGAAAATGCCATTTTAGGTGCGTCAACTGAGTTTTATGTCTTGAGATCTAGAACCGAGGAATCGATTGCATTTTTGGTGCCTTTTTTGCTTTCTGATGTAGCTCAAGTTGTCTTTGCAAATTCTGTTGAGGGCAGCCAGCATCCTAGATTTAAGGAGGATGATGTTTTAAATCTTGAATTACCAATTGATATATATATGAATAGAGAGGAAATATCAAGTAAAATAATTGAGGCTATAAAGTCTTATAGAGTCTATGAAAACTCTATAAGAGAAGAAATTTTTCAGATGAATAAAGCAATATAATATATGAAAAATTCTGAGAAAGTTTTTGTAAGTACGAGGAAGTAATTTTTGCATCTTTACCATTTACTGTAATAAAGGGACTAGGAGGAATTATTATGGATGCTGATTGAAAAATGTTGAGTAGAAAATAAAAACCTTTAAATTTCCACAAAAACGCGGAGATTTAAAGGTTTTTTGTTGTAACTTGACAAAAGGGCTTTAAAATGCTATAATATTTAGTATTACAAAGTATATAGCAAACATAAATATCCGTAGCGTGATATTAGACGAGAATAATGTTTAAAAAGATGGAGATTACTCAGAGACAAGGAGACTAACAGACCATGCGTGAGAAATACGAGCGGCAGATGAAAAAGGGTGTTCTGGATATGCTGGTTCTGCAGCTCCTTTCCAAAGAGCAGATGTACGGCTATCAGTTAATCATGGAACTGCGGGAAAAGAGCGGGGATATCTTTTGTTTGAAAGAGGGTACGCTCTACCCGATTCTTTATCGACTGGAGGACGAAGGACTGGTGGAAAGCAGGTGGTCCGAGGCAGAGGACAAACAGCTTCCCCGGAAATATTACCTTATGACGAACAAAGGCAGACAGGCATTGCAGGAGATTTATTTGAGTTGGCAACAGATTTCAAGCGGCGTGGAACGTATTATGGGGACAGTGGATAAAGAAAATGAGAAAGAACATAAAGGGGAATCATAGGATGAGTGCAGAAAAATATGTTAGAGATATTGTCAGCAGGATCAAATGCACAGGAGCGAAAAGAAAAGAGATCGCGACACAGCTCCTATCGGACATTTCCATGCGAATGAGAGCTGGCGAGACTCTCGAACAGATTATGGAAAGCATGGGGACGGCGCAGGAAATAGCGGATGCTTTTATGCAGGATATGCCGAAAGCGGAGTATAAAGCCTACAGGCAGAAAAAGATAGGCATGATTGTTGCCGTTATCGTTGCGTGCGTGGTTCTGCTAGGTGCGTATGTGTGGTGGCTCTTTCCAAAACCGTTAGACATTGTGGCTGATGGAACGGTCACAGAAGAAGCGGTTGACGAACAGGTACAGACGGTAGTGACATTGCTTAACGAAAATGATTTCGAGACTTTGCGGGGAATGGCGATTGATGAACTACAGGGCGTATTGACACAAGAGAATATTGATCAAGGAAGAAAACCGATTTCTGACGATTGGGGAGAAATGCTGTCAATCGGTTCCGTGTATATGCAGGGGATGAAACAAAAAGGCAAAGAGTTTATCGTTACACAGACGGATGTAATGTATGAAAATGTCAGTGTGGTCTATACAATCACTTTTGATAAGGAATTAAAACTTGCGGGACTCTATGTGCGGTAATTTATTGCTGTGAAAAGGTGTGAAAAAGTACGAAAGAGTGTGCAAGTGAAAACGTCACGCCTGTAAGCTGAGGAAAGCCGCGCAGATATTTGCAGGAGGGAGAAAATACCATGAATGTTGCTTTTGTGATCTGGCTGGCGGTAAGCGCAGCGATATTTGTCTTGGGAATTTACGCGATGCTGTCCAAGAAAGAGGTTGCTTTCGGCTTTTGGGCGAATGCGAAAGTGTTTCCGGTAAAAGATGTGAAAGGATACAATCACGCGGTAGGAAAATTGTGGTGCGTGTTTGGCGTGGCTTTCGCACTTTTGGGGATTCCGCTTTTGACGGGACAAAATTCGGCATGGATTATCATCAGTATTTTAGGATGTATGGCGGAAGCGATTGCGGCGATGGTCGTTTATGTGACGGTCATCGAAAAGAAATACCGTAAAGATACATGACGATTAGAATGATAGAGAAGCCTGGATGGCGAATGTCCGGTGGAAAAGTCTGGGGAAAATAACAATCGATATCTATCTGAAAAGGGGAATAAATGATGTGGTTCTGGTGGTTTATGCTGGTTTGTGATCTGCTTATTCCGGTTCTTATGATTGCCTGTGGGAAAATGATGTGGAAACATACTCCAAAAGAAATTAATGGAATCATCGGTTATCGGACAAAGCGTTCCATGAAAAATACAGAGGCATGGAAATTTGCAAATGCTTATTGCGGTCAGCTCTGGCAGAAGATTGGATGGGGTATGCTGATTCCTTCCATACTAGTACATATTCCGATCTATAATGGCTCTGAAAATGTTATCGGAATGGTCGGCGGCATTTTATGCACGGTACAGTGCATCATTTTGTTTGTGCCGATTGTTTTGACGGAGGAGGCATTGAAGAAGAGGTTTAGTTAAGAGATTGTTTTAGATGTTCCTAGTGCAACAGGCACAGACAAAACGAACATAGACAGGATAGAGGCAAATGCAGCGAACACAGACACAACAAATACAAACAGAACAAATACAGCAGATACAAATACAACAGAAACAAATTGCAGATATGTCCTGCAATTTGTTTCTACCAAAGGGCTATTACGAAAACAACAGAAACTATCCGGTGATCTACGTCAACGGAGAGATGCCAATCGAGGAGATCATAACCGAACTTTCCAAAGCCGGGCAGACGGCAGATTTCATTTTACTCTCCATCAAACCGGGAAGCTGGAACGATGATTTCACACCGTGGAGTGCACCGGCCTTCTGCAAGGGTGAGGATGCACCGTCGGGCAAAGCGGACGCGTATCTTGCATGTCTGACAGAAAAGATCAAACCGTATATGGACAATGCCTACCGCACGCAGCCGGAACCGGAGCACACAGCATTGTTTGGGTATTCGCTGGGTGGTCTGGCGGCGGTTTATGCAATTTATAAGACAGACGCGTTCGGAATGGTCGGAAGCCTTTCCGGTTCTCTCTGGTATGACGGGTTCTGTGAGTTTATGGAAAAAGAAAGACCTTTTCGGAAAGATATCAAGGTATACTTATCTCTTGGCAAGAAGGAGAGCCAAAGCAGGAATCCGCGTATGAGTAGAGTCGCGGAATGTACGGAGAGGGCAAGGAATATTCTGTGCAGCCAGCTTGGTGGGGAAAGCGTATCAGCGGACACGCAGAATATTTGCTCCGTGCAGTCGGGTCACGCGGGACAGAACGTATTTTTCGAGTGGAACGAGGGCGGACATTTTCATGATATTCCTAAGCGGTTTGTTAAGGCAGTCATATGGTGGAAGTCCATTCACCGCACTTCTTCCCCATACCGCGCCCACTCATAATTCCGATGCAGTTCCATTCCTTCTTCGCTGTCGGCGATCCCCGCATTTGTCTCAATTTCAAGAGGCGTCTCATATGGTGACGGACGATCTTTGCGGCAGCGTCGGATGGTCTTACGGTACTCTTTGCGTATGCGCTCCCGTTCAGACAGTCTGTGATGTATGGCAGGGGCAGGTTTTTTCACGGGCTGAATCGTCTCGTCAGCATCTTTCAAATTCTCCACCACATCTCCGTTATCATCGACTGCTTTACGGAAATCTTGGAAAGTGGAAAATATTTTTCGGAGAAGCGCCAGGGCAAGAACTACGAAAACAGCGATTTCCACGGCGTAAGACAACAGGATGATCCAGCGGGGCGTGGGTTTTACCTCGCCGTATTCTTCCATCAAGGCAGCCATAAAGTCTTCATCGGTGTTTGCTGTATCGTTTTCGGGAATTGGTTCCGTGTAATCTATTTCCACATCAAAAGACATTTTCCGCAAATCTCGGTAATGGCGGTTTGATATGGTAAAAAGTGCAGGCAGCACGGTGACGAGAAGCAAGAGCATAAAAAGCGCGAGCATTCCACTCCCGATGCCGTAGATTCTTTTGGACGGAAGATTGCAAGTTCTTTTGTTGAGAGACAGATAGTTATCCGTCTCGGTTACATATTGATACAGAAACGTGTCCACCGTGTAGACGATAGCGCTAAACAGAGCGGCATTGCATACTGCGGGGCTATTCACATTAACGGCAATGACATAAACAATCAGAAAATAGAGAAGAAACATGAAAGACGGTTCCCGTAAAAAAGAACGGGAAGGATGCCAGTCGGGATCTTCGCCCTGTGCGGCTTCCGCTTCTTTTATCTTATGAAGGCGTTCGGCAAGGCGGTTGAAGATCACAAATGCCGTTTCGCATAGGCTGAGCGTCATATATCCCCAAAGAAAAAATTGGTTGTCTTGACGCAGTGAACCGGCGATGCACCAGGCGAAAATGCCTGTTAGGGCAAAGATCAAAACGCCTGTGATGAGGTAGAGGAGCAGCCCTTTGCATTTTTCGACGGCAAGGTCGCTCAATACAAGCGGAAGTAGGATGATAAGACATTTAAAAAATAAACTTTGCGCGAAGGCAGCAGGCAGCTCGGTACTCAGTGCATAGATCAGGGGAATGATGATCGCTATGATGAGAGCGCTGTGAATCCAGCACGTTGATTTTTTGATAAAGTTTCTCATGATGAAATCCATGCTCCTTTTTAACTGATGTCGGTTTCTCTTTTAATTAGGCGGATATTGTCTGGCGTTGTGATGTTGCAGGGATCATTTTTGGTATAAGGCAAAACCCATATCGCTTGGCGTTCCCTGCCGGTAAATTTCTCGATTGCCGTCTGGTTCTGCAGGGCATTTTTTGAGATAAAGATCATAACGGCATCTTCTGTCTGTCTGGCAAAAGATTTCCCTGCGAGAGTGCGCTCGCAGCGGTCTTGCGAGGGAGCCAGTTTGGAAAGAAGCGACGGCAAAGGAATGACATCTGTGTCACTTTTGCATTTTGCAAGCGTCTGCTCGATTGTGGTGAGATGCCTTTTTCCGCCTGCGGGTTCGATATGTTCAGCATTTACGCAGAGTCCGACTTCCATGCCGCGCGCAATGAACTTCTGTGCGAGGGTTGCCGTGACGGAAACGGATTCTTCGATTAAATATTCATATTTTAAAATGCCGCTGTCCTCCATATCCAAGTAGATCATCACTTTTTCCGTGAGGGTGGATTCAAACGTATTGACCATCAGCTCCCCCGTCCGCGCGCTTGCTTTCCAGTTGATCGTGTTCATCGGATCGGTGACGGTATACTCCCGGATCGAGGAAAAAGCGAAGGGATCTTCCAAAAGACGTTTCGCGCACTGGATATTTCCCATGAGCCGTTCGCAGGAGACAAGGATATCGGAGACGTTTGTCCTTGCGGCGTACACATAAAACGCTGTGTCGGCGGAACAGTCTATGGAGAATCGCCGTTTGTGCAGCATGGAAAAGGTAGTCAAATGGGATTCGTCAATCCGATAATATCCTCTTTTGTGACAGCAAAGCGTCAGTTTTCTCGTGATGCGCTGATTGCCCAGCAGGGCAAAAATATCCCTTTTATATGTATAGTCGCTTATATTCGTATTCTCACAGTCGAGAAAAGTAAGGCATTTATCTATGTGAAAAGCGACTTCCAGCACGGGAAGCATTAACTTTTTACGGTTTTCAATTTTCTCGCTCAACTCTGCCTGCTCACCCGCATAGACAAAATTCTGCAGAAAATTTAAAGTGACTGCAAGATTTTTGTTCCAATGCGTTCTATAGTACAGATTCCAGAGAAACAACAAGAGTAGAGAACCTAGGAAAAATAAGCCGATCATGGTTTTGTCCAGTCCTCCGTGGGAAGCGGAACGCTGTTTAAAAGTCCGCGGATGAGAGATTCTTTTTCCTCGGTATAAGAGGATTCGGAAATCATTCTGTGTGCGAGTACCGGCACAGCGACCGCCTTAATGTCTTCGGGCACGACGAAATCCCGGTTCTGTACCATGGCGTATCCCTGCGATGCGCGCAAAAGCGCCAGAGTGCCTCTCGGACTTACACCCTCCGTAATGCTGCGCGTTTCGTTGTGGGAAGTGCCGTATTTGCGCGTGCCTTGGACAAGATTTACGATGTAATCCCGCAAGTCCGCGTGAAGGTAGATGTTTCTGCATTCCTGCTGGAGACGGACGATCTCGTCGCGCGTGCAGACAGGCTGAATCGTTTCCAAAGGCTGTGCGTTTATGTAGCGGTCGATCATCTGACGTTCTTCCGTCTCGCTTAAACTTCCCATGCTGACACGCATCAGAAAACGATCCATCTGCGCTTCGGGCAGAGGGTAGCAGCCGAGCGTTTCCACTGGATTCTGCGTCGCGATCACGAAAAAAGGCGCTTCAAGTGGTCGTGTCGTGCCATCCACTGTAACCTGTCCTTCGCCCATGCATTCCAGCAGGCTTGACTGCGTTCTCGGAGTCGCGCGGTTGATCTCGTCCGCCAACAAAAGATTCGTAAATACAGGACCTTCCTTAAAGACAAAAGAGCCTTTTTCCTGGTTATAATATGACAGTCCTGTCACATCGCTCGGAAGCAGGTCAGGAGTAAACTGAATCCTGCCAAAAGAACAATCCATGGACTTTGCCATCGATTTCGCCAGAACCGTCTTACCAGTGCCTGGAATATCTTCCAGAAGAACATGCCCGCCCGCCGCCAAGGCAGCCAGAAGAAGCTGTGTGACGCGCTCTTTGCCGATGATTACTTTTGAGACGTTGTCTTTGATTTTTGCTAATAAGTCATTCATTTGAGATGTGGTATCCTTCCGTTAGGGTTTGTTGGTGCATCTTTCAATCTTATTATATACCATTGTGCGGGCAGGATAAAGAAAAATGATGATAGAATGAATGGTTGACACATGTAACCCACCGTGCTATATTATATGCAAGGTTACACATGTAGACCTTTCATATATATAGGAGAGATAAGATTATGGAAGAAAAAGCGATTGGCTTATCAAACAGTGAATGGAACATCATGGAAAATTTGTGGGAATCGTCGCCCAAAACGGCGACTCAGCTCATTAGGGCGATGGAAGAAAAGATCGGCTGGGCGAAGAGCACCACGAAAACCGTTTTGAGAAGAATGGAACAGAAAGGCTACATAGCCTATTACGAAGGCGAGAAGGCAAGGGAATATTATCCTGTTCTGAAAAGGGAGGAAGTCGTTGAGTCGGAGACAAGCAGTTTCCTCAATCGAATCTATAACGGAAGTCTGGGGCTGCTGGTGAATACACTTGTGAAGAAACAGGATATTCCGGACGAGGAGATGGAAGAACTGTACAAGATCATTAAAGAGGCGAAGGAAAGCAGGCAGTAAGGAAAAGACAACCGAAAAGAGACGGTCTTGGAATTGTTATATAAGACGTGCAGAGGATAACGGATAGAGGGAGTTTGATATGATGATAGGTGTTATGGTGCAGACGGCGTTTCTGGTAATGGCAATACTCGCAGTGCGGAAAATATTTGGGGAAAAACTTCATGCGTATGTGCGCTATGGATTGTGGCTGCTTGTTGTGTTCCGGCTTGTTTTGCCGGTCAATCTGGTAGACAGTCCCTTCAGTATGCTTCGGGTTGTGAAAACGGGAACAAAATATGAAGAAGAAGCGGACAGCAACATGGTTGTGCCGAGTGGACAGGAAGTAGATTTGGCGGGCAATCATGGCAGAACGGCAGAGCCAAGTCTGGAGGAAACATTGTTTACGGATGTTACAGATGGCTTGTCATCAGAAGGCGAATGGATTTGGCGAAATGGAGAGAAGCAGATTGGAAGCGGGGCACAGGCAGGAGATGTGGAGCATCCAAAGCAAAATCTGCAGTTTGATGGCAGAGCGCAAACAGGCAGCGACGTGCAGACGGACGGCATAAGCCAGACTGAGACTGGCAGCATAGGTCAGACAGGCGGTATGAGTCAGACAGGAAACATGAGGCAAATAGGTAACGAGCAGCGTACAAGCGACACAGAACAGGCAGGCGTTATGGGACGCATATCAGATGTATTACCTATTAAAATGATAGCACAGGTTATCTGGATCGCAGGAAGCTTGGTAGTAGGCATTTTTTTGGAAATATCAAATTTTCATTTTAATAGGAGACTACATGCATCGCGTGTCTTTTATAAAGAGAGCTGTACGGTTGTACTACATAAGAAACAACTCCCGATTTACCGCGTGAAGGATTTAGAGTCACCCTGCCTTGTAGGGTTTTGGCATCCGGCTGTCTATATCGGGATGGATGTTGATACTGATTCGGATACATTTCATTATGCCATGGCGCATGAGGAGGTGCATTATCTGCATAAAGACCATATCTGGGCGTTTGTGAGGGTGGCACTGGTTGCGATATATTGGTTTCATCCCTTTGTGTGGATCGCGGCGGCAGCTTCCGCCAAAGACGGTGAGCTTGCCTGCGATTACGGGACGATCCGGCAGCTCGGAGAGAAGGAACGGTATGCGTACAGCGAGATGCTAGTAGCTTTTTCCTGCGCAAAAAGGGAAAAAGAATATTCCTACGGAACAATGCTTCGCCCGAACCAGTCGGAACTAAAAGAAAGGATATTGCGGTTGACAAGAGGAAACGGAAACAGGATGTGGGCAGGCATTTTGGCGGTGGTTCTTATGGCGGCTTTAGCCGGATGCGCATTTACAGGGGCGGCAGAGGATGCGGATATCATACTGACCAATCCTGCCGGTGTAGAGAGTGAAAATGTTGACATGCCAGAAAACTTAGAAGCCAGCGAGAGTGGTATCTATGAAAATGCTAATCAAGAAAGGGAACGTGATGTCGAGGAAAATAATGCAGTCACAGAACCACGGCAGATTGAGTCCGTACCGGCAGATATTTCCGAGCAGACTCCTTTTGGCTCGGACGGACCGACGCTGGATTTTGCTGGGAATCTCGGAGCGGGAAAAGAGAGCGTCGTTATTTTTCATGACTACTTCGGGTTAGTTGTTTACGATCTGACGAACTGGAAAATTGTAGGGAGCCTTGACCTTAAGACAATCGGCTGTCATATGACGCAGGGCGATGATGCCTGTCAAGTGGCAGTTTCGGCAGACGGGAAGACCGTATGGCTTCATCCGAGGTCAAAGCAGTATATGTACCGTTATGAAATAGAAGAAGATTTGCTTTATCAGGAACCGCTTGTCAAGACATTTGAGATAGATCTGGAAGGGAAAGAACTTTTTGACCGGTATCTGGTTACGGAGGAAACACCTCGGCTGCATGCAGATTGGCGTTCCAATTATTTATATGAAGAATACCAGGATGAACAGGGCATACATACAGAATATATTTTTCTTTGTGTACCCGGAGAAGAGTCACAGACGATCGGCAGTCTGCAATGTGAATGGAGCGACATGGTATTTGACATGTTTAGAAGCGAGGAAGAAGCGCGAGAAAGCCCGTCGGCGGAGTCCGAAGAATTTCCGTACCACTATGATGGTATTGTGAATGAGGTGGAGATAATATATGACAAACCGTGTGATTATCAACGTATATCAGATGTGTTCGGCAGCAGGCTGCATCCTTTTACGCAGGAAGTACGAATGCATGAGGGAATCGATTATGTTGCAGAAAAAGGCACAGACATTGTTGCCGCCGCTGACGGGGTGGTGTATGCGACAGGGTATTTGGCGGAGTATGGCAATTATGTGGTGCTTCTGCATATCAACGGGGATATGACCTACTACTGTATGTGTCAGGATATCGCTGTGGAAAAAGATATGCAGGTGAAGCGTGGCGAGAAGATCGCCACCGTAGGAAGCAGCGGACGGTCAACAGGAGCGCATCTGCATTTTGCGCTGAGCCGGTATGGGGAATTTATCGATCCGGAGGAACATATGCGCAGCGTGGTGGGGCTGGATGAAGATACGGAATGATAAATAATTACAGTTTGCTTTCAATAGAAAAAGAATATTTTTGTATGGCATATAGTAATAAGGATATAATAAGAGCACTTGACGTACAGAAAATTCTACGCTAAAATATAAGTACAGAAAATTGTACTTTATGAGAGGGATGATTATATGTTAGCAGTTAATTATACTAATCTTCGGGATAACATGAAAAGTTATATGGATAAGGTGACAAATGATTACGAAACAATGATCGTAACCAGAAAGAATAATAAAAATGTGGTGATGTTGTCAGAAGAATCCTATAATAATCTGATGGAAAATATTTATGTAATGGGAAATAAAAATAATTATGACTGGTTGATGAGAGGTAAATCACAGTTGGAGAACGGTCAATATACCGTTCATGATTTGCTTGAGGGAGAAGCTAATGAATAAAGTATTTGCAGATACAGGCTGGGAAGATTATCTTTATTGGCAGACGGAAGACCGAAAAAACTTAAAAAAAATCAATCGGTTAATCAATGATATTGCACGGAACGGTAATGAGGGCATAGGTAAACCGGAACCATTAACAGGAAATTTATCAGGATTCTGGAGTAGGCGTATTAATGATAAGGACAGGCTGATATATAAAATAGACGAAGATAATATATATATTTTAGCTTGCAGGTATCATTATTAGAAAAGCAGAGAGGTAGCAACGATTTTCTCAAAATAATATAAATTTTTGAGCTTTTATAAAAAGAATGCACATAATCTTAATGAAACAGTATAAACCACCAGCAGAGCTGGTGGTTCGTGATTTTTTGTGGTTAGTTAGATTGAGTTATTCTTTTCCCCTCTTCTTATACTACAGATTCACCACATTCCGATTCTCGCCACCCAGAAAAGCCTCAATATTTTTGACAACTTCCGCAACAAGGCATATTCTGGATTCCGTGCTTGCCCATGACATATGCGGGGTGATAATCAATTTCGTGCTGTCCTGAATCTTGCCGAGCGGATTATCCTTTGTCATCGGTTCTTTTTCTAGTACGTCCAGACCCGCAGCGGCAATCTGGTTATTGATGAGCGCATCATACAATGCCTGTGTGTCAACCACGGGACCGCGTGCAACGTTGATCAGAATTGCGGTTTTCTTCATTTGTTCCAGAGCGGCTTTGTTGATCAGTCCTTTCGTCCGGTCGCTGAGTGGACAGTGCAGGGACAGGATATCGGATTCCTTTAACAGAGTGTCAAAATCGACACGTCCATACTCGGTGCAGGTGCTTTTGCCCGAAGCAGAGTAGAAAATAACCTTACACCCAAACGCCTGTGCCAGCCCTGCAACTCTGCGTCCGATGTTTCCCATGCCGACAATACCCCACGTCTTGCCATTCAAGTCATTGAAAGGTCTATCGAAGTTGGAAAAACGGTCCTGCGCGCTGTAAGTCCCTGATTTCACATAGTTATCATAGAAAGCAATCTTCTCGGCAAGCATGAGCGCCAGCAAAAGCGTGTGTTGTGCCACCGCCGGAGTGCAGTAATTGACAACGTTGGCGACTTTGATTCCCCGGCTCTTACAGTATGCAGTATCTACGTTATCATAACCTGTGGCAAACAGGCAGATCAATTTGACATTGGGGGCGTCTTTTAAGGTAGTTTCATTCAAGGGAGCTTTGTTTGCAATAATAATATCGGCGTCTTTCACACGCTCAGCGGTGTTTTCCGCCACCGTGTTCGGATAATAGGTAACTTCTCCGAATTTTTCAAAACAGGATACATCGATATCTGTTCCCGCACTGTTTCTTTCCAAAACAACCAGTTTCATACAAAACCTCCGTTTCTGATAAAATAATGAATTTTATGATGTAATCATAAAAAAATGTGATAAAATAAGATATGAAAATATTGTAACATAGAGCGAATTGTTTTCCTAGGCATTTTTTATGATGAAAATGAGGAAAATATAAACGCAAAAATATTTTTTACATAGCAATACGGTACAGAATTTGATATAATAGTAAGAAAGTATGTAATAACACGGTATTAGCCGTGAATGATCTGAAAGGAGTGAACGATATGCTTGCAACATTGATCCCGTTTTTTGATAAAGACATGAAGGTGTCTGCCTACTCACTTTTTTCCCAGAAAGAGAATTACCTACTTCATCCGGAAATGCAGACTTCGGCGGCGCTTAGCGGTTCGGGCAGTGTGAGTGGATTGGAGATCCTACAGAGTATCGGAATTGATACGTTGTCACCAGGGTCGAAAGTTTTTCTCCGGATAGGGCCGGTCAATGTTTTTTCAGATATCGAAGAGCAGTCTGCGGATATGAAGGATAGACTGGTGCTGCTCTTTGACAATTCGATTGCAAATACGGAGGATTACCGTAAGCGTTTGAAGCAGCTTCGGGATAATGGTTATAAGCTGGCGATCTTTAAACTTCCGGTTGCAGAGTTTGAAAATTATAAAGAGATTCTCAAATTGATGGATTATATCCTGCTGGATTGCAAGAAAGTTGATGTGATGAAGGCGAAGATTTATTTTTCACATCAGTATCCGAGGATCAAGATTTATGTCTGTAATATAGATGATCAGGAGACGTTTGACAGGATCAAGGAAGACAAAGCCTTCCATCTGTTTGAGGGGAAATTTTACCGTATTCCGGTGACGAAAGGTGTTACCAAGATTGAGCCGCTCAAGGTGAATTATCTGGAACTGATGAACATCGTAAATGATGCAGATTATGAGCTGACGCGGGCGGCGGACATCATCAGCCGTGATACGGCGCTTGTCCTGTCGCTGCTTGAGGTGGTAAACCGTATGGCAATCAATTCGCGTATCACATCAATCCGTCACGCGGCAGCCATACTCGGACAGAAAGAACTGAAAAAGTGGATTAACACCGTGATCACGAAGGAACTGTGTGCGGATAAACCGAATGAGATTACCAGAGTTTCCTTGCTTCGCGCGAAGTTTGCGGAATGTCTAGCGCCTCATTTTGGGCTGGCGATGAAGTCATCGGAGTTATTTTTGATGGGCTTGTTTTCCGTGCTGGATATTATTTTGAGTGTGCCGTTGGAAGAGGCGCTTAACAAGGTCAATATATCCAAGGCTATTTCGGACGCGCTCTTGCATCATAAAGGTGAGTTCGCAGAAGTATATGATTTCATGAATGCTTATGAAAATGCGGATTGGCAGGAAGTGTGCCGCGTGCTGATTGTGAAGGATAAAAGCATAGATGTGATCTATCAGGCATATATTGAGTCGGTAAGCTGGTACAAGGAGATGTTCTACTAATTGTTTTTAAAGCGCATCTAATATAGGTTCGCGCTTTCAATAAAAGTGATGATAGGACAGACGACCATCACTATAATAAAAATTCGGCTGATTAATTTTAAGGAGGAAACTATCAATGAGTAGCGAAATCAGAGACATTAATCTTGCCGAATCCGGTGAGAGAAAGATCGAGTGGGTCAAGAGGAATTGCGATCTGCTTCGGACGTTGGAGAAGGAATTTTCCGAGAGCAAGCCTTTTGCGGGTAAGAAGGTTACGTTGTCTGTACATTTGGAGGCAAAGACCGCATACCTGTGTCTGGTACTGGCAGCAGGCGGCGCAGAAATGTATGTGACGGGTTCCAACCCTTTGTCTACACAGGATGATGTGGCAGCAGCGCTTGTCAAGGCGGGGCTTGAGGTTCATGCATGGTACGGCGCGACACAGGAGGAATATGAGACGCATATTCGTCACGTATTGGAGGCAGAGCCGAATATCATCATCGACGATGGCGGCGATCTTGTGACGATGGTACATAAGGAGATGCCACATCTGATTCCGAATATTATCGGCGGATGCGAGGAGACTACCACAGGAATTATTCGTCTGGAGGCGATGAATAAGGCGGGCGAATTGAAGTTCCCTATGGTTCGCGTCAATAATGCGGCATGTAAGCATTTCTTCGATAACAGATACGGCACGGGACAGTCGGTGTGGGACGGTATCAACAGAACCACGAACTTGATCGTAGCAGGCAAGATTGTAGTCGTAGCAGGTTACGGCTGGTGCGGTAAGGGTACGGCTATGAGAGCCAAAGGATTGGGCGCGAGAGTTATCGTCACGGAGATTGACCCGATCAAGGCGATCGAAGCAGTGATGGACGGATTCGACGTCATGCCGATGAAAGAAGCCGCGAAAGTGGGCGATTTCTTCATTACCGTGACAGGCTGTGACGGCGTTATCGATCAAGAAGATTTTGCAGAGATGAAGGAGGGAGCGATCCTCTGTAACGCGGGTCATTTTGATTGCGAGATCGATATGGCATGGTTAAAAGCAAACGCGGTTGAGAAGAAAGAGCAGAGAAAAAATATTATGGGATACAAACTGCCGACTGGACAATGGATTTTTGTGCTGGCAGAAGGACGTCTCGTAAACCTTGCGGCGGGCGACGGGCACCCAGCAGAAATCATGGATATGAGCTTTGCAATTCAGGCGCTTTCCGCTAAATATCTTGTGGAGCATGGCAGTGAGCTTAAGGAGAAATTGATTGATGTGCCGGAAGAGGTTGACAGGGATGTAGCGAAGCGTAAGCTGGCATTCCTCGGCAAAGAGATCGACGTGCTGACACCGGAGCAGGAGAAGTATCTGAATAGTTATACGGTGTAGGCTGATTTTGGAAGTAACGGGTTTTCGTGAGATAGTTTATTGGAAATAGCATTCATGCTTTGATGGGTGGGTGCTATTTCTTTTCAATAAGATAATTTATTATTCTGTCAAATTTAGTTTTATCATTTGTGTATTTCGCACAGACGGCAGTTTCTGCCGGAAATTTCAGTTCTATGATTGGGAATTAGAGTATTTCTAAGGAAATTCCTTGGCAAATTTCGAGTTTGTGACGAGTTTTCTTAAGATGCAGGCATTTCTTAGGAATTACTCATAATCTCGCAAACGAGCTTTGCTCGGTTTTTCTTACTGAGAAAGAAGTAAAATAAAGGTTGATTATAGATAACATATAAGTTATCATAAAGGAGGAAATATGTTTGAGGTTATTTTTTACAGAGATAAAAATGGGCGGTCAAGGATCGTTGAATATTTAGATGAACTTCAGCAAAAAATGTCGGCCAGCAAAGATGCAAGAATTAATCGTGAGAAAATTTTGGTTTATTTAGCGGCATTGGCAAAATATGGAGTTGCGATTGGAAAACCTTATGTAAAACATATAGAAGGGGATATATGGGAGCTGCGTCCGCTCAGAAACAGGATTTTTTTCTTCTGCTGTGCAGGGGATAAAATAGTTTTATTGCATTATTATATTAAGAAATCACAGAAATTGCCTAAGCGGGAGATACAGCAGGCACACAGAAACATGAACGATTATAAGGAAAGGAGCTTGATTAAATGAAAGAAATTAACACATTTGCGGATTATATTTCAGATGAGGAAAGAGTTAGTCGCGAAGAACGCCGGAAGATTAATCTTGAAGTGGAATTAATTGGTAAAATGATAGAGGCGAGGGAGCAAAAAGGTTACTCACAAAGGGAATTAGCTAAGTTGAGCGGCGTGAAACAGCCGGCGATAGCCAGATTGGAAAGCATGAAAACAATGCCGAGAATGGATACTCTGTTAAAGATTTTGCGTCCGTTAGGCTATACATTATCAGTAACGCCCATACATGAAGAGAATAGAGAGATTTGACAAACTTTGATGAAAGGGATAATATAATATCACTTTTTCAGACAGGAGCGCATCTATGGACACGCAGACGAATACAAAAACCTACAAAGCGGGGGAACTGCTTGGGCGGTTCCTTCCATATTATAAGAGATATTTACATATCGTAGTCATTGACCTGTTTTGCGCAGGGCTTACAACAATCTGTGAGCTGGTATTGCCGATGATTATCCGGTTTATCACCAATGCGGGAATGAACGATCTGGCATCGCTTACGGTGGCGGTCATTTTGCGTCTCGGCGCGTTGTATTTGTGCCTGCGGATCGTAGATACGATGGCTAATTTCTATATGGCGTACACGGGACATGTGATGGGTACACGCATCGAGACGGATATGAGGCGTGATGCCTACGCTCATCTGCAGAAGTTGTCGGATACCTACTATAATAATACGAAAGTCGGTCAGATCATGGGTCGTATTACCAACGACTTGTTTGATGTGACGGAATTTTCACATCACTGTCCGGAAGAGTTTTTCATTGCAGGCATCAAGGCGGTCATTTCTTTTATCATTCTGGCGAGAATCAGCCTGTCGTTGACATTGATTCTTTTTGCGGTAGTACCGGTCATGGCGATAACCTGTATTACGATCAATCTGCGCATGCGTGAAGCGTTCCGCAAGCAGCGTGTTCAGATTGGTGAACTGAATGCTCGTATCGAGGACAGTCTTCTCGGACAGAAAGTAGTCAAGGCTTTCACGAATGAGGAGAAGGAAAAGGAGAAATTCGAGGGAGATAACATGAATTTCTTCCGAATTAAAAAGGAAACCTACAAGTTTATGGCGGCGTTTCAGACGACGACAAGGGCTTTTGACGGACTGATGTATCTGGTGCTTCTGGTGGCGGGTGGTATTTTTATGGTCAAAGGAAAGATCATGCCGGGTGACTTGGTGGCGTATGTGATGTATGTGAGTACACTGATTGCCACGATTCGCAGGATTATCGAGTTTGCCGAACAATTCCAGCGCGGTATGACGGGAATCGAGCGGTTTGTGCAGATCATGGACAGTGATATTGAAATCTTCGATGAGCCGGGTGCGGTGGAGTGTGTGCGCCCGAAAGGGAACATTACGTTTCATGATGTCAGTTTTGAGTATCCCGACGATCACAACGTTGTGTTCAAAGGCTTGAATCTGGATATCCATGCAGGAGAAAAAATTGCGATTGTGGGTCCGTCCGGCGGCGGCAAGACGACGCTGTGTAACTTGATTCCCCGGTTTTATGATATCGACAAAGGGGAGATCTTGTTGGACGGTGAAAACATTCACCACTACACGATCAAGAGCCTGCGGCAGAATATAGGCATGGTACAGCAGGACGTTTATCTGTTTTCCGGCACGGTGTATGAGAATATTGCTTACGGCAAGGAGAATGCCACGATGGACGAGGTGATCGAGGCGGCGAAGCACGCAGGTGCGCATGAATTTATCACGGCGTTAAAAGATGGGTATGATACCTATGTGGGGGAACGCGGCGTAAAGTTATCCGGCGGGCAGAAACAGCGGATCAGCATTGCCAGAGTATTTTTGAAGAATCCGCCGATCCTTATTATGGACGAGGCGACTTCTGCGCTGGATAATGAGAGTGAGTTTCAGGTGGCGAAGTCGCTTGAGGCGCTTGCCAAAGGTAGAACGACGATTACGATTGCACATAGGTTATCCAGTATCCGCAATTCTGACAGAATCTTAGTGCTGACGGAAGAGGGAATCATGGAAGAGGGAACGCATGAGAGTTTGCTGGAACTTGGCGGGATCTACTATCATTTCTATGTGACGGCGAACGAATTAAAGTAATTGTGGGAGTTTATACAATCCGTTAAGAACGTTTCATGATATATCTTTTTCAGTTGAAACAGGGTTAAAAGGTTACAGGGTAGAGCGATAGAGTATTATGAATCAAAACAGTGCGGTGGAATGCCAGATATTAATCATAGAGGACGATGTAACGCTCGCAGGCGGTCTGTGCAGGGCTTTGCAAAATAAAGGAACAGAGGCGTTTTACTGCGGAACTCTGCGCGAGGCGAGGAAACTGCTCGACAACAGGCAGGCGGTGGGGAAGCAGTATTCTCTCGTACTGCTGGACGTGAATCTGCCCGATGGGAACGGTTTTGACTTTTTACAGGAAATCAAAGAAAAATATAACATATGCGTCATAATGCTAACCGCAAATGATATGGAGACAGATATTGTGGCGGGGCTGGAACTTGGGGCGGACGATTATATCACGAAACCTTTCAGCCTTGCAGTATTGCGGGCAAGGGTAGAAACACAGCTTAGGCGGGTACAGGCGGCTCATACATTGCAGAAGGCAGAGCAGGTTGTCTCGTTCGATGGATATTGTTTCAATTTTACGCAGATGCTTTTTACGCATGGGGAAGAACGGATCGAGCTGAGTAAGACCGAGCAGAAGTTATTGCATTTTCTCGTAGAAAATCGGGGAATTACGCTGACACGAGAACAACTGTTAAATCATGTCTGGACGGCGGCGGAGTTTGTAGACGAGAATGCCTTGTCCGTCACGGTAAAACGATTGCGGGACAAGTTGGGTGCACAGGAGCGGATCAAGACGGTATATGGAATCGGTTATCGGTGGGAGTAGGAATGGCGGTGGGGATGACAACGGAGATGGCAACTGACAGAATAGCTGTGTTGGTATTAGGCATAAGTATTTTTTGTTTAGTCTGCGCTATAGCGATTATCTTTGCCGATTATTGCTATAGGAAACGCTGCCTCAAGCGGATGTATGATATGATACAGGAAGCCATGGATGGAACATTTCGGGCGCGTAATTTTGATGAATCCCTGTATGCTGCCGTGGAGAATAAGCTGGCGGAGTATATTGACGCTTCAAAAGTGGCTGCGGGAAAGACTGCGAAAGAAAAGGAACAGATTGAAACATTGATCACCGACATTTCCCATCAGACCAAAACGCCGCTTGCTAATATCCTGCTTTATGCGGAATTGTTGAAGGAACAAGCAGAAACGGAAGAAAGCCGCGAGAATATAGAACTGCTCAAGAATCAGGCTGAGAAATTAAATTTTCTGATTCAGTCACTTGTTAAAATGTCCAGACTGGAGACGGGGATTCTGGCGCTGAATCCGAAGAGGGCTTCGGTTGCGGAGCTTTTGGAGGAGGCGGAACGGCAGTATACTGATAAAGCTCACGAAAAAGGATTATATCTGCATATTCTGTCGCAGGAGGCGCGGAATGTTATGGCATGTTTTGATAAAAAGTGGACGCTGGAAGCGCTCGGCAATCTGATTGACAATGCAGTCAAGTATACAGAGACGGGCGGCGTTACCGTCAGAGTCAGACCCTTCGGGCTTTTTGTCTGCATAGTGGTTGCGGATACCGGAATTGGTATTCCGGAAGAGGAACACGCCAGAGTCTTTGGGCGTTTTTACCGTTCGCCGCAGGTTTCTGACCAGCCGGGCGTAGGGATCGGCTTATACCTTGCGCGCGAGATCTTACAGCAGCAGTCGGGATATATGAAACTGGTTTCAGAAGAGCGCAAGGGGGCGGTCTTTTCGGTGTATTTGCCGGTTGATATGAGGGAACATAATAACGAATGATGAAGGGCTGAATTGTTACCATAAGAAATCTGTTACTGATAAAAACAATAAACTATGATACAATGAGTGTTAGTGAGGAGAGCATGCTTGCATGTTCGACGAACGGCGAATGACGATCATGAATCGAAGATTCATGATCTGATAAGCAAAGAAAGATTTTTTTAAATATAGTAGTATTTTGGGAGGAAAGAGTGGAAGAATTTGACAAATCTTTCGCGAACTGTTTGTGCCTTGGAAAGGAATGATAAAAGATATGGCAATTAAATCGATAGATATAGTAAATATCATGGCATTTCAGACACAGTGGCGTAAAAATAACGGAGATTGTAATGAATTTGCCGTTAAAGAGGAAGATTCGTTTTGTGAAGCATTTCAACTACAGTTTTGTGACGGAATTAACGTGGTTATTGGCGAGAATGGTGTCGGAAAAACTACTTTACTAAAAATGATTTATATTGCGGCGCAAGCTTCTTGCGAAATGAATCATAATGGAAAGACACGTGGTCGCGGTATGTTGAGAATTTTTTCGGGAAATCTGGAAGATCCGGTTTTATTAGGAGATGGTAATGGGCAGTCTTATTTTAAAGTATCAGATGGGGAGCATGTTTTTGATGCCAATTTTTCTTTGAAAGAGTTGCCTGAGTATGAAAAATGGTACGGGCTTAATATACAATCCGTATTTATCCCGACAACAGAAATGCTGTCCCATTCCAAAGGCTTTTTGGCGTTAGATCAGAAATACAAATTACCGTTTGACGGCACTCAGGTAGATATCATCGTAAATGCATCATTGCCGGAGACACGGGAAATTCCGCCGTATATGGGGGAAATTTTGGAGAAAATCAGTCGTGCGATTGATGGGGCAATTATCTTGGAAGACGATGTTTTTTATGTTTTAAAGTCTGATGGAAGAAAGATAGAGTTTTCCTTAGAGGCAGAAGGATTAAGAAAACTGGGATTATTGTGGAAGCTGATTCGTAATGGCTTGCTGGAAAAAGGTACAGTCTTATTGTGGGATGAACCGGAGGCAAATCTAAATCCCGAATTGTTCCCGCTTGTCGTGGAGATTTTATTGCAATTAGAAGAAGCAGGAATACAGATATTTGTTGCAACACACAGTTATAATCTTGCGAAATATTTTGAGATGAGAAGGACAAGAGAAGAACAGGTGTTATATCATAATTTGTATCATGCATCATCCAAGGTTGCACAGGAATATAAACTGCCTGTAAAAGACAACGAAGAAAAGACAGCCGTTTACAGTAAATCTGCATATTACCTAAGTCAGTTGGGAAGAAACAAGATCATTACGGCGGATGAGCAGTTGCTGGATGAAGCATTGAAAAAGGGTGTGCCGGATTAAAAGGGAGTTTGCATGAAAGAGACGAAAGAGAATAAAATTTTGCAGGATGAGAATGGTAAGATGCAATTTGATTTTTCAAATGCATTGGATGTCTTTGAACCACATGAACTTGCGAGTATGTATTCGGATTATATATCAGATGTAGATTTCGTAATCGAAGAAGAGCAAAGAATCATTTGTCTGGAATATAAAAACGCGAATATCAATCATACCGTCAATGCAGAGGCATTTCAAAGAAAACTTGTCGGAGAGGAATTTTGGAAAAAAATAGCGAAAAAATTTTATGGAACAATGTTTCTCATATGGGCATGTAATAAAAACCGGACAGAGAAAGCGATAGAATAAAACGAGCTTGCTCGTTTTTTTGCCGATAGAAACAAATCCCGGCATGGATGACGCATTGAAGAAGAGATTTACGGCAAAAATGATGCGGCAGTTACCCTTTGCGTATAGCGGCAGAGCGGAAATTAAACGAAAGGTGATAGATCGGTTTGCGCTTGTTGACTTGCAGGAGTGGAATGCGAATTATTCACAATATCCAGTTTGTGAAATAAATTCCGTAGTATAAAAATGTATTCAAAATATATTTTTATGCTATAGGAAATTGCGGTAGTGTAGATCATTTAGGGAGAATGCGAAGCATTCTCTTAA
>JAMPGN010000150.1 GCA_023663915.1 Eubacterium sp.
TTTTAAAGATCCCATAATGGGGTTGGTTGAAATAACAGTTTATAAGTTTATCCTGTTTGCAAGGCAATAAAGATTGAAATTTTTCCCGAAAAATGGTATTCTAAATTGATATATTGTTTTTGTTAATAAGTAGAATTTACCTGAGGGATCAGAATGAACCGTAAAATGACAGTAATAGAGGGATACTGGCTGCTCTTTATGGACTTAACCAGTATTGCCGTCTCATATATCATTGCTATTTTAATACGTTATCATAAATTCAGACGGGTGGACGAGCCGGAACTTCATTTCGTGGTATGCATCTGTTTTCTGTTGTTCTGTACGATCTACAGTTTCCTGTTTGATTGGAACAGGGAATTTCTGAAACGGGGAATCTTCGTTGAGTTCGTAGCGGTCATCAAATTTAATGCTTTCATGCTTCTGTCGGTCATGGCATTATTGTTCATGTTACAGCGAAGCGCCGACGTTTCGCGGCTCGTAATGGGTTATTTTGCGGTGCTGGATGTTCTGGTGGTATGGGGCGTAAGACTGGGGATGAAGAAGGCGCTGCGCGCTTATTTCACCTCCAAATCTAACATTGTGAAGATCATGATTATCACGAAAGATTCCGTGCTTGGCAAGACAGTTTCCAGCCTGAAGGCAGCCATGGATATCAACTATGAGATCGTGGCGCTCGCCTGTGTGGATGCAGACCGCAAAGGCGTGGTGATAGACGGGATCAAGGTCAATGCCGATGGGAAGGATGTGCTGGATCTGGCAAGGCAGATGCCGCTGGATGAGGTGTTCATCAATCTGCCGGAAGAGGATAAAGGCTATGTGAAGCATATGATCTATGATCTGGAATCCATGGGGATTGCATGTCATTACAATATCGATATCATTGAACGCCCCCGGAAAGAAGTCCGAGTGGGCAGTTTTGCAGGTTATACGGTAGTCACTTATTCGATCAATCATTTTGATTACAGAAGAATGACGATCAAGCGTCTGATCGACATCGTTGGCGGACTGGTGGGATGCATGATTACGGTGGTGCTGACGCCTTTTGTGGCGCTGGCGATACGGATCGATTCGCCGGGGCCGGTTTTTTTCGCACAGACAAGGATTGGTAAGAATGGGCGAAGGTTCAAGATTTATAAATTCCGCTCCATGTACATTGACGCGGAAGAGCGCAAGAAAGAACTGGAAGCACAGAATGAGATGCATGGATTGATGTTTAAGATGGAAGATGATCCCAGGATCACCAAAGTGGGTAAATTTATCCGCAAGACGAGCATCGATGAACTCCCACAGTTTTTCAATATCGTGAGGGGGGATATGAGCCTTGTCGGGACAAGACCGCCGACGGAGAGCGAGTTTGAGCAGTATAACTCCCATTACAGGCGGCGGATCAGCATGACGCCGGGGCTTACCGGTCTATGGCAGATCAGCGGTCGCAGTGACATCGTGGATTTCGATGAGGTGGTGAAACTGGACTTGGAATATATCGATAACTGGACGCTGGGGCTGGATATCAAGATACTGTTCCAGACGATATGGGTGGTATTGACTGGGAAAGGTTCTAAATAGAAGGAGCGGCATATATGAAAATTTGCATGATAGTGCCTGATCCCAGGGTAAAGGGTGGAATCGCATCCGTTGTCAATGGATATCGGGGTTCTGTTTTAGAGCAGAAGCATAAAATAAACTATGTGGAGTCCTACTGTGACGGGAGCAAGGGGCAGAAGTTCTTCAAGGCAATTAGCGGATATGTTTGTTTTATAAAACAGTTATTTTGTAATAAACCAGATATAGTGCATATTCATTCTTCTTTCGGACCAAGTTTTTATCGAAAAATGCCTTTTATTTATTTGAGTAAATGGGCGGGTGTTCCTGTTGTCAATCACATTCATGGCGCTGAGTTTGACAGCTTTTACCAAAAAGCATCGGAAGGTAAGAGAAAGCTGGTTCGCAGAGTATACGGAGAATGCAGCCGTCTGATCGTATTGTCAAAGGAGTGGAAAGAATTGATTTCTGGTATCGTTCCTGCTGACAAAATTGATGTCATAGAAAATTATTGTATGATACCACAAGAGCCATATGATACAGGGCGGCATCAAAGTCAGATATTGTTTTTGGGAGAACTGGGAGAAAGAAAGGGCTGTTACGATATTCCTTACATTCTGGAGCAGGTTAGGGAGAGCTGTCCATCCGTTCACCTGGTGATGGCGGGAGACGGTCAGATGGAGCAGGTAAAAAAAGCCTTTGCAGAGAAAAATCTTTTACATTGTGTAGAATTTACCGGATGGGTGCGGGGGAAAAAGAAGAGAAAATTGTTTCAGGAAAGTGCTGTTTTCCTTTTTCCGACTTATTATGAAGGTATGCCTATGGCAGTGTTGGAAGCAATGGGGTATGGCATGGGTATTGTGACAACAAAGGTCGGAGGGATTCCCAAATTGATCCATCATCAAGAGACAGGGTATCTTGAAAGACCGGGACAGCTTGTAGAAATGGCAAAAGATATCGTTTGTCTGATACAAGATGAGGAGCATTGCCGGCAAATGGGGCGGCAGGCAAGAATGTGGGCAGAACAGAAGTATAGTTTCGGAAATCATTTGCAAAAGTTGGAACGGACTTACCGAAAGGTATTTATAAAATGATAGATAAAGTTTTCAGAGCCGTAAAGAGTTTTTTTAAAATCATATATTGGAAGTGTCGTTATGGATCAAGAATATGCTGTTCATGGATTCAGGGATTTGATCGTGTTAAAGTTGAACTGTCCAAAAATGGTCGGATGAATTTCGGGACCAGAATACAGAATCGTGGTGAACTGTATCTCATCTGTGAAGGGGAAGGCAGATTAGAGATAGGAAACCATGTTTTTTGCAATACTTCCGCGTGCATTACGAGTCTTGGATATATAAAAATTGGTGATTATTGTACTTTTGGAAATCATCTTGTCATTGTAGATCATGATCATAATTTTAAGAACGAAGATGGAGAATACTTGATTGGAGAAGTTCTTATCGGAAATCATGTATGGGTTGGAGCGAACTGCACAATCTTAAGGGGAACGCATATAGGGGATGGTTGTGTGATCGCGGCAGGTAGTGTTGTTAAGGGAGATGTACCCGCAGGAACGATTTATTATCAGAAGCGGGAGACTTATGAGAGATTTTTGACACAGGAGCATTGAGACAATATTATGGAACACAAGGAACCGCTGGTCAGTGTCATCGTCCCGGTCTATAATGGACAAGATTATCTGGCGGACTGCATTGACAGCATTGAGAATCAGACATATGGCAATCTGGAAGTTATCATCATAAATGACGGTTCCACGGATGGGACGGTCAAGGTGTGTGACAGTCTGCGGGCATCCTATGAAAACGTGCGTGTCCTGACGATGGATGACAGGGGAGTCTCCGCCGCGCGGAATGCCGGAATAGAGGAATCAACAGGGGAGCTGGTTACTTTTGTGGATGCGGACGACAGGCTGCGTCCGGAAATGCTGAGGATATTGTATGATTGTATGACAGAGACGGAAAGCGATATTGCCGGCTGCCGGTTTTTTGCATGGAGCAGTGAGGCGGAATGGGAACGGACGGCGGGGTTAAACACGTCGGGGACGGATCGCGCCAGAACGGATGCGGCAGCAGAACAGGCGAAAGTCTATGATGCCCGGACGTATCTGCAGGAAGAACTCCTTCACGGTAACAGCCGGTGCTGGAGCAAACTGTATCGCAGGGCGGTCGTGGATCAGGTGCGTTTTGTGGAGGGACTCACGATCGGGGAGGATATGCTTTTTCTGGTGAAAATTCTGCCTTTTGCAAAGCGGATTGCTGAGACAGGGTATTCCGGGTATGGATATTACTGGAATCCGGCGGGAGCCATCAACCGGGAATTTACGCCGCGTTATATGGATCAGATTACCTGCTGGAAACTTGCGAGACAGGAAATACTGCACATGAATCCGGACCTGGATTCACAGGTTACGGCGCTGGGAATTATGGGGATCATGCTTACCGCAGGTAAACTTGCGATGCTGCCTGCAGACAAAAGGCGTGATAATGCACAGTATATCGGAATCTGCCATGAGGAGCTGAAAGAAGCGATGAAGATACCGGGGACATACGGATGGCTGTCTGTGGGATACCGCCTTAAGAGCGCAATATTCCGGGTATCCCCGAATCTGTATCTGGGTTTATATCATCTGCATAAAGGCGGCTTGTAGGCTTGCTTACGGATTTATAGGGAACTTATATATGCCGCCAGACTTGGAAATGGCAGATAAGGAGCGAGGCTATATGTTGATTGTAAGGGCGATGGGCGGGCTGGGAAACCAGCTGCAACAGTATGCGTTATACAGGAAATTGGAGCATATCGGCAGGGATGTCAGGCTGGATACATCGTGGTTTCACAATGCGGCGTTTCAGGAGACCATGGTGGCGGAGAGAAAACTGGAACTTGATTATTTCCAATCGCTTGCCTACAGGACGGCATCGGAAAGTGAGATACGTTCCCTTCTCGGAAGAATGTGGGAGGAGCCGGAGAGCGCTGCCGGAAAGATCAAAAGGAAATTGTTCCCATCTGCAAGTCCTTCTTTTGAAGAGAGCGACCTGTACCATGAACAGGTTTTCGCCATGGATGACAAATATCTGGTGGGTTACTGGGCATGTGAGAAGTACTATGCAGATATCCTGGATATTCTGCGGACGGAGCTTGTATTTCCACCCTGTGCGGATGATGGGCTGGAACAAAAGAACCGCGAGGCGGCACAACAGATGGAGGAGACCTGCTCCGTCAGTGTGCATATCAGACGGGGAGACTATCTGGATGAGAGGAATCGGGAACTTTTCGGGGGAATATGCACAGAGGCATATTACGGAAAAGCGATAAAATATATACGGGAAAGATTTCCGGACGCGCAGTTTTTTATTTTTTCAGATGATGTACCTTATGCGAGAGAACATTACCGGGGAGAAGGATATCGAATCATTGACTGGAATCACGGGGCAGACAGTTTCTATGACATGATGCTGATGAGCCGGTGCAAGCACAATATCTGTGCCAACAGCACGTTCAGTTTCTGGGGAGCAAGGCTGAACCCCAACGGGGGAAAAGTCATGATACGCCCGTCTATTCATAAGAATACGCAGGTGTGTATACCGGAACAGATGAAAGAACTCTGGCGGGGCTGGCTGCTTATGACACCTAGAGGAGAGCTGTTGTGATGATAGAAGGAGTATGGAGATAAAGATGCAGAAACCAAAATATAAGATCAGCGTGATTGTTCCTGTATACAACAAAAAGGATTATCTGGCGCAGTGTATTGATAGTATCTTATCCCAGAGATACGGTAATCTGGAACTGCTTCTGATAGATGACGGTTCGACCGATGGAAGCGGGGAAGTTTGTGACAAATATGAGGCGAAGGATCAACGCGTCAGAGTCTTCCATCAAGAGAACGGAGGTCCCACGGCGGCGGTCGTGACGGGACTGCATGAGGCTGTGGGGGAGTATTATATGTTTGTTGACAGCGATGACTATGTCAGCAAAGATATGCTGGAGAAGATGGCGCAGTGTCTTATCGGGTGTAAGGGTGAGATCGTCTGCTGCAATCATGTGCTGGAGAAGCAGAAGGAGACGGTTCCGGTCATCCAGCCATTGCCACCGGGAGTATACGAGAAGGAGAAACTCGATGAAGAGATCAAGAAGAAACTTCTCGGCAGGGAGAACCGGATCATCCCCATGTCGCGCTGTATGAAACTCTGTGAGAAGTCGGTTTTTGAGGGAAATGAGAAATATTATGATACGACGCTCCGCATGGGAGATGATTTCAACCTGATCTATCCGGCGCTTCTGGCAAGCCGGAGAATCGTGATCATGGAGGAAGCGTTGTTCTATCATTACCGTTATGTGGAGGATTCCATCGTACATGCCTACGATCCGAACAATGCGGACAGTGTCGCCGGATGGTATCAGGCGCTTCTGCAGATTGTCCGGGACAAAGCTGTCCCCGACGGCGAGGCGAAACTCGACAGGGAATACTGCTACATGATGATGTATGTCATGAAAAATGAACTGCGCAATCCGAGTAAGGATTATGTGCAGAAAATACAGGGCATTTTTACGGAAAAGGAAGTGTGCTCGAAAATAATGAATACGCCGCTGTCTGTCACGAGCAGGGCAAACGCGCTTCTGTATCTCGGTATGCAGTATCCGAACAAAACACTTTTGCGTATCTTAAGAATGATCGTGAAGCGATATGATTCTTCCGGCAGGCAAAAGAACAAAAAGCGCATACAGTGATAATAGAGGGAATAGTATTGATTTGAGATTCCGCAGAACGCAATCATGGAGAATAGAATGAAGAAGATCATAACAGATAACAATAAGGAGGGCAGGCTGCAATGAAAGACCGGATAGTGATGTACCTGCACGGCGGCAGTGGGAATCACGGCTGTGAGGCGATCATAAACAGTACCTGCCACATGCTTGGGGATATTCCCAGACTTCTTGTGACCAACAGCGAGAAGGAGGACAGGTTCTATTCGCTGGAACCGTTGTGCGATATTTTACAGGAGAGAAAGATCGCGGAACATTTTTGGATTCATGCATTTTATTATGTATGGCGTGCGGTATTTCGCGATCCGGAGTCTTTTATGAGATACCGTTTTCGGGAGGTTCTCGGCAAAAACAAGGCTCCGCTGTATCTTTCCACGGGCGGCGACATGTATTGCTACGAGTTGTCCAAGAAGGAGGCGATTGTTGCCAACAGCACGTTTTACCGTGCGGGCGCGAAAACCATTCTCTGGGGATGTTCCATAGAGCCGGAGCTTCTAGGAGATCCGGCGGTCGTAAAGGATATGAAACGATACGCGCTGATTACGCCGAGGGAATCCATTACGGAGGAGGCGCTGCGGGCGGCGGGAGTTACGGAGAATGTGAAGGCTTTTCCCGATCCTGCATTCGCGCTTGAGCCGGAGGAGATGGAACTGCCAAAACGGTTTGCGGTGGGAAAGACGATCGGCATCAATGTTAGTCCTATGATTGTGCGCCATGAGAAGGTTGCCGGGATCACGCTTGCCAATTACCGGAAACTGATCGATCATATCTTACAGACCACGGAAGACAGTGTGGCTTTGATACCGCATGTGATGTGGAATTATAACGATGACAGGCTGACGCTCAAGGAACTTTACCGGGGTTATGAAGGCAGCGGGCGAGTCATGCTTTTCCCGGATATGTCCTGTCAGAAAATAAAATACATGATTTCCAAATGCCGCGCCTTCATCGGGGCGAGGACTCATGCCACGATCGCGGCTTATTCGAGCTGTGTTCCTACGCTGGTGGTAGGGTATTCCGTGAAAGCGAGGGGGATTGCGAGAGACTTGTTTGGCAGTGAAGAACATTATGTCCTGCCGGTTCAGGCATTGGAGAATCCTGAAGAACTGATACAGGCATATGACTGGATGATGGACAGGGAACAGGAGATCCGGGAAAGGCTTGAGTCCTTGATGCCGGAATATTGTGAGAGGGCGAGAGCGGCAGGAGCGGAAGTGCGTAAGATCTGGGAACAGGTAAAGGGACAGTAGTGTTCGGGAGTTTGGAAAGGCGATGCAATGAGCAGAGTCAGGCAGGCTGGGAAAAATATTTTCTTCGGCTATATGAGCAATTTCATCATTATGATTATGGGGTTTTTGCAGAGAACCGTTTTTATCCGGGTGCTGGATGGAACCCTGCTGGGCGTCAACACCCTGTATACGGATATCCTGAGTGTGCTTTCCCTGGCGGATCTGGGGATCGGAAGCGCCTTGAATTACAGTCTCTACAAACCCGTAGCCGACAATGACCAGGAGAAGGTCAAATCCTATATGCGGCTTTACAAAAAGGCGTATCTGGCGATCGCAGGCGTGATCGCGGCGGTCGGAGTGGCGTTAATTCCTTTTCTGCCTTATCTGGTCAAAAACAGCCAGGGAATTGCCGAAAAGGAACTGGTTCTCTATTACCTGATTTTTCTCTTTAACACGGTCAGCACATACTTTGTGGCATATAAGTATAGTCTTGCCAACGCGCAGCAGCGCGGCTATATCCAGACGAATATCGCGACGGTCACGAAGATTATCACGGTTCTTGCGCAGATCGTCATTTTGCTTGCAACGAAGAATTTCCTGTTTTTTCTGCTGACACAGTCTGCGGTGGAACTATTGCAGAAGATTTTTGTCAGCGTCTATTTCAACAGGCTTTATCCTTATTTAAGGGATCGGGATGTCAGAAAACTTCCAAAAGAAGAGACGGATGTGGTCGTCACCAAGACGAAGGCATTGATGTTTCATAAGATCGGCGATGTGGCGCGGCTTTCCACGGACAGTATTATCATCACGTACTTCATGGATGTGGTCTGGGTCGGGATCGTGGGAAACTACACGATGATAATCACCTATGCCGCCAACTATGTCAGTGTCATTTTTAATTCTCTGATTTCCGGATTCGGGAATCTGGTGGCTACGGAATCGAAGGAAAAACAGCTTGCCATGTTTCGGGTATACCGCTTTGTCGCGTGCTGGCTGTATGGGTTTGCCGCCGTCGGTTTCTGGCTGCTTCTGACTCCGCTCATCGCAGGACTCTGGCTGGATGAGGGATGGCGGTTAGGACAGGCTGTGCTGACGCTTATCTTGATTGATTTTTACTTCAAGGGCGGCAGGGTGGTTCTTGTCAATTTCAAGATTGCCGCCGGAGTATTTGAGCAGGATAAATATCTTTCCTTAATCCAGGGCGGCGTGAATCTGGTTTTGTCGATCGTTGGCATTAAATATATCGGGCTGGCAGGGGTATATGTCGGAACGGTGGTTTCCGGTCTGCTGGCGAATCTGATTCAGCCGGTTATTGTATACAGGGATTGTTTTGGTCAAAATGCATGGTCTTATTTCAGGGATTCCCTGAAATATCTTGCAGTGGTCGTGGGCGTTGCACTCTGCATGGTTCCGGTGAAGGCGCTTGTGATGAGCCAGGTTACGATCGTGGCATTTATTGTGATGGCGGTGATTGTCACCCTGGTTTACAACGGGATATTTTTCCTGCTTTTCAGGAAGACACGGGAATTTGAGTATTTATGGAATTTAATTGCAGGAAAGTTGCCTTTCTTAAGAAAGTTTGATCACTGAATCAGGGTGGTGTATTGCGGCGGATGGTAAGAAAGCTTAGCAGATGGGAAAAGCGAGGTGCGGCATGGCGCAGGAGACGGTAAGCAGAATATATGACAGGGCGGATAAAGACGCTTTGGTGCGGAATGCCTGTGATGACCTTATGAACTATGGTCTGTGGGACGCAAAAGTTAAGATGAAGAGATGGGTCAGGAAAAATCTCTTCAGGCAGCAGACAGCGCCGGAGGATCTGATCTTCTGGACGACCGGACTGCTGGCGGCGGGATTGTGGCATTGCCGGAAAGAGTCCGGAGCGGAGGCGGCAGTTCAGGCAGACCAGGACGGGCAGATGATGGTGCAGGGCGAAAGGATGCAACAGATCAATCAGGCGCTCGGCACATATTATGCAAGGTGGGCGAAACGGGGATGTCCTGTTTTCTATCTGGATGACCTACTTGCGGGGGAGACATTGCTTGCGGCATATGAAGATTATCGTGAGGACGGTGAGGACACCGGTTTTATTGGAGAAGGAAATGTGCAGGGCTATCGGGAAATGATAGAGAAACTTGCCCAATACGGTCTGAATTATCCGGCTGACGAGATCGGAAGTTTCCCCTACAGGGCGGCTCAGAATAACGGATATGTTTTTGCAGATACGATCGGATTGGCGTGTCCCTTCCTCTATCGGTACGGGCTGATGTATCATAGAACCGACGCCATGGAACTGGCGGTGAAGCAGATCGTTAATTTTGCGGCATACGGCATGGATGGTTCGACGGGACTGCCTTATCATGGATATGTGACGCACACTGCATGGAAATATGGTATTATTGGCTGGGGGCGCGCCACAGGCTGGCTGCTTCGCGGCATGGCGGGATGCATGATCAGCGAATATGGGCTGGAACGTCTCAAGGATTCCTATATCAGATTGATCGAGGCGGCGCTGCCGTATCAGAACAAAGACGGATACTTTTCATGGCAGCTACAGGCGTTGGACGGTCCGGTCGATACTTCCGCCACAGGGATGATCTGTGCGGCGCTGAAACAAGGAATGGAACTTGGAATCCTGACAGATTCCAAGTATGGGCAGGCATTGCAGGCGGGCAGGAATGCCGTTTACAGATCAGTCAAAGACGGCAGGGTGTACGACTGTTCCGGCGAGTGTGAGGGCTTCGGGCAGTATCCACAGCGGTACGGCGCATATCCGTGGGCGCTCGGACCGGCATTGATGCTGTAGGCGCAGGCAGATATTGTGTGGAAGAATACGGATACCGTATGGGAAACTATGAAACGGTTGGCAGGGAAGAAGATCAATGAAGAGCAGGCTTAGTAAAGTCATACAGGAGAACAGCATACAACTGACATTGGAAGAGGCGTGTTTTTTCGGCTTTTTCATTCTGTTGTCCATCACGAAGGGGCTGGGGCTTTATGAGGGGCAGAAATTATTTGAACTGTTGGTTATTCCGGCATTTTTATTTGGAATCGTGAAGATAACAATCACGCCGTATACGAAGAGACAGTGGGTTATGCAGACGCTTTTGCTTCTGCTGACGGCGGTCGTATTTCATGAATCACACGAGAGAGGCATTCTGTTTCTGGCTTTTCTGGTGTTAGGAATGAAGAATATTTCTGTGAAAAAAGTGTTCCATGTCGGATTGTGGGTTTGGTCGTTGTGTGCGGTGGTTTTAAGTATTTTTTCCTTTTTCCGTCTGGAACATACGGTGTACAGGGTTCACGCCAAGATGGGGCTGGGACATATTTTCCGGTGGAGTCTCGGATTCTCGCATCCGAATATCCTGCATATCACTTATCTGGCGTTGTGCGCGTTTATTCTCTATGAATTGGGAGATCGTTACGGCATCAGACATTTCCTTGTCATGATGGCGGGGAATAT
>JAMPGN010000151.1 GCA_023663915.1 Eubacterium sp.
CCTTCACAAGACAACTGCGTGAACTTTTTGTGCAATCTGCCAGCCAAAGTTTATCAAAAGGGCTTTTGACACCTGAATCCATTCCGTTAAGTTCAAGAAATAAATCCCACAAATAGTTCTGCTCATTATCCCGCCGAGTTCGCGAAGCGAATCTCGTAAACGAACGTCAGCTCATTTTTCCGAGTTTGCGAAGCGAATCTCGCAAACGAGCGTCAGCTCGTTTTGTTATATTGTAGCAAAAAGTATTTCTAAATATCTTCTAAAAAAACTTTAAGTAGTCTCTAAAAAGCTGAATATTTAGAATTTTTTTAAAGAATAAATATGTTACAATGAGATATCATATTTCGATCTTAAAAACCTAGTTGAGGTTACGCAAATGAACATTTTAATTATCGAAGACGACAAGGACTTATGCCACGCCGTGTCATGGCAGTTACAGCAGGAAGGACACAGCGTGGACTGCTGCCACAACGGCGGCGATGCAGATTTATATATCAGACGGGGCATCTACGACCTGATCTTATTGGACTGCATGCTACCGGGAGAAGACGGCCTCCACATCTTACGCTCCATGCGCTCCAAAGGAAACCTCACCCCCGTCATCATCCTTTCCGCCCTTGGCGAGGTAAATGACCGGGTGACGGGGCTGAACGCAGGTGCGGACGACTATCTAGTAAAACCTTTTGCCTACTCGGAACTCGTCGCAAGGATCGGTTCTTTGTTCCGACGCAAAAATGACTTTGTCAAAGCCGCCATTTCCTATGGCGACCTATCCTTAGACAGCGCCGAAAACAGTCTAGCGTGCAAAGACAAAAAATGCTCGCTTTCTCACACGGAAAGCGAGCTGATGAGCCTGCTTCTGCAGGCTGGCGATAAGACCACCAGCCGAACCGTACTTTTGCACAAAGTATGGGGCGTGGATACATCCGTGGAGGACAGCAATCTCGACAACTACATCTACTTTCTGCGCAAACGCTTAAGAACTCTGGAAAGCCGCGTCTCCATCGTCAACCGACGCGGACACGGCTATCGGCTGGAATACTGCGAGAACGAACCACAATCTTGATCTGCCATCCTACTTGCACCTCTGTGTCTGCTCGGACACAAAAGTCAAAAGTCCAGGAAAAGGACGGTGCACGTACAAGAGACACTTATGCTGAATTTACCCGGAAGGAGCGTTTATGTATCGGAAAGTGCGGCTTCGGCTGACGAAACTTTTTACACTTGTCACATCTATCCTGTTGATCGCACTGCTTTGCGTCAGTTTTTACCTCTCCGTCAGACAGCAGTTTGCTTTGCAGTTATCCTCCTTTACCAGCCAATCCCATACCGTGGTAGAGTCGATCAGCGAACAGAATATCCTCACTTCGAGGTGGCTTGCCACCAGAGAGGAGACCGCGGGTTTCCGCATTTACCTCTGGGATAACGATGTGGAGCTTTTTCATAATCGGGATCATGCAAACCGTATTCAACCCGTATATTCCAATTATCTTCCCACCCTTGCCGACGGACGCACCTTAAAACAGACCGCCGGAACAGAAGACATCTACATTGGTAGCCGCGGCATTTTTCCCGAAATCCTTTATTATCACAAACAGCTTGTCAAAAATAACAGTATCCTGCAGATCTATTTCTTGCAACCGTTAGACTCGCTGTATGCATATATCAGAAACGGGCTTTTGCTCTACGCCGCCCTGCTTGTCGTCTCGGAATGCCTGTTGATGCTCTTTTGTTGGTATTTCACCGGCCGACTCCTGCAGCCCCTGTTGGATTCCCAGACAAGCCAGAATCGTTTTATCGCTGGCGTCTCCCACGAACTGCGCACACCGCTCGCCGTCATACTTGCCAATGCTTCCGCCTGCGAAAAGGCTCCTGCCGCGGAGCAGAAACCCTTTTTTCAAGTGATCGCACGAGAAGGGGAACAGATGTCATCCATGCTGGAACAGCTTTTGACCCTATCGAGGGCGGACAGCCACGGACTCACCCTGCAGATAGAAAAGACCGATCTGCAGACACTCCTCCTGGAAATCTATGAGAATTTCCTACCCCTATCTATGGAAAGCGGACACCGGCTCTTCGTCCGTCTGCCCGATACCGAAATCCCGCTGTGCGACTGTGATTCGTCCAGAATACGACAAGTGTGTCATATTTTAATGCACAATGCATTCTCCTACACGCCTGCCGGGGGAAGTGTCGTACTTTTCCTCGCTGACGGTTCCTATGAAAAGGAAATCTCGATTGGCGTACAGGATAATGGTCCGGGAGTCCCCGAAGAGGAACGGGAAAAGATTTTTGAACGGTTCTACCGGAGTGAGCGCTCTTCCGGCGCGGAAAAGAAGGGGCACCACGGACTGGGGCTTGCGGTGGCGAAGGAGATTGCGGCGGCGCATAAAGGGACTTTGACTGTGACAGATGCGGACGGTGGCGGAGCGTTGTTTGTGCTTACGTTGCCGATGGGGCAGGAGATTTTATAAAAAGTTCACAGAAAGACTATGTTGTTTTCATTGACTTTGTTTTTCATACTATATATCATTTTAGAAAACGAACAGTCTCATTTTTCAAAAAATTAACCGAACAGGAGAAGATATTATGTCAGTTGTAGAGGAGATCAGGGAACAGCAGAAAGAGGCACTCAGCACGATGAGCCTGAAGGAGAAGTTCGCCTACTTCTGGGATTATTATAAGATACATACTTTGGTTGTGGTCTGTGTGCTCATTGTCGTGGTTTCTGTCGTGCATCAGCTTGTCACCAACAAGGATTACGCTTTGTATGTTACAGTCCTCAACGCCGGAACGACCCAATATGACGATATGACATCCGGAAAATGGGCGGAAGAATTTGGCGAGTATGCACAGATTGACACCGACAAGTATCAGATCGGTATCGACGCTACCATTGCCTTAAGCGAGACTACCGATGCACAATACCGCATGGCAAACGAACAGAAAATCGTCGCCATGATGCAGACGGGCACGATCCATGCACAGCTTGCGGAGACGCAGACTTTTGAGGAATACGCGCAGTTTGAGTGCTATTATAACTTGGAAGATATTCTGAGCGCGGAACAGATTGCGAAATACCGTCCTTATTTCTACTACACTGACGCCGCCACGTTCGCTTCGGACAGCGATACCGCTTCCGGACAAAATGGAGACGGTGCATCGGATACCGCTTCTGAACAGGGCGGCGACAACATAGCGGCACAATCAGACCCGTCCGCCCTCGTGATCAATCACCGCGATCCCGCCGCCATGGAAAAGCCGGTCGCGGTAGGAATCATTCTTACCGACTGCAAAATGATCGCGGATTCGGAGTATTACAAATATCTTGATGATCCTGCGTTTGACTATCAGGGATATCCCGCCGATGTTGTTTATGGCATTCCGATTTCAAACGAAGAACCGGAAATGGCTATCCGGTTCTTAGAGTATCTTTTACAGTAATTCTTTTAATATCTGATTCACCATGGCGGGATCGGCTTTGCCTTTCATGGCTTTCATGGTCTGTCCCACCAGGAATCCGATTGCTTTTGCCTTGCCGTTTTGGTAGTCTTCTACGGACTGCGGGTTTGCGGCAATGACTTCCTCTATCGTCTTATGCAGAGCGCCCTCGTCATTGACGGTCTTTAAACCTTTTTCTTCCACATACTGTTCCGGGTCAACATTCTGTTCAAACATTGCCTCAAAAACTTCTTTCGCTACGGAGCTGTTGATCGCCTTGGAATCCGTGAGTGCAACTAATTTCGCCAGATTTTCCGGTGAAAAACGCAGGTCGGATGCGTCCACTTCTTTTTCTTTCATCAGACGCAGTGTTTCTCCCATCAGCCAGTTGGATACCTTCTTGGGCTGGCCGCAGATCGCAGTCGCCGCCTCGAAGAGATCCGCCATAGGCTTAGAACCCGTGATGATCTCGATATCATAATCCGGAATATCAAACTCTTCTTTGTAGCGCTTCATTTTCTCGGTGCGAAACTCCGGCTGCTTTGCTTTGATCTGCTCAAGCATCTCATCACTCACGGCGATCGGTACGAGATCCGGATCGGGGAAATAACGGTAATCCTGTGCATCTTCCTTGCTTCTCATGGCATAGGATTCTCCCTTGGTATCATCCCATCTTCTTGTCTCCTGAATGACCTTTTCACCGGACTCGATCAGGTCAATCTGTCGCTCCGTCTCTCCCGCGATGGCCCTTGAGATTGCCTTGAAAGAGTTTAAGTTCTTCATTTCCGTTCTCGTTCCGAACGCTTCGGTTCCCACTTCTCGGACGGACAAGTTGACGTCGGCGCGCATGGAACCTTCCTGCAATTTACAGTCCGATGCGCCCAGATATTGAATAATCAGACGCAGTTTTTCCAGGTAAGCAATCACTTCCTGCGCGCTGCGCATATCGGGTTCCGACACGATTTCGATCAGCGGCACGCCGGAACGGTTATAGTCCACAAGAGAACAGTCCTCCCATTCATCGTGAATCAGCTTGCCCGCGTCCTCCTCCATATGAATCTCATGAATGCCTATGGTCTTCGCACCGCCTTCTTCCGTCTCGATCTCCACGCCACCGTTACGACAGATCGGCAGGTACAACTGCGAAATCTGATAGTTCTGCGGATTATCGGGATAGAAATAATTTTTTCGGTCAAACTTGGCATATCGGGTAATGTCGCAGTTCGTCGCAAGTCCCACCGCGATAGCATACTCAAGTACTTGTTTATTCAATACTGGAAGGGAACCAGGCATACCGGTGCATACCGGGCAAGTCTGCGTATTCGGTTCTGCGCCAAAAGCAGTCGAGCAGCCACAGAAAATTTTTGTCTTCGTGGCAAGTTCCACATGCACTTCCAAGCCGATGACTGTCTCATATTGTTTACTCATGACGTTGTCCCTCCTGCTCTGTGTAATTTCTTTCTGCCTGCACGGATGCCGTCTTGTCTGGTTCGGTTTTCTTCTGCCCTGCCGCGTCTGCCTGCTTCTGCTCTAATCGAAAAATGCCTCTTGCCTGTTCATACGTGAAAGCAGTCTGAATCAATTTTTTCTCATGGAAACAATCCCCGATCAACTGTAAGCCGATCGGTAGTCCGTTCTTATCTTTTCCACAGGGGAGACTAATACCCGGCAGCCCTGCCAGATTCACGGCGATCGTGTAGATGTCCCCTAAATACATTTTGATCGGGTCGGACAGGCTAGAACCCAACTTAGGCGCCGTGGTGGGCGCAACCGGCCCTAAGATCACATCGTATTTTGCAAAAGCCTCATCAAACGCTTTCTTAATCAGCGCTTTCACACGCAAAGCTTTCAGATAATAGGCATCATAGTAGCCGGAACTGAGCACGAAAGAACCGAGCATGATACGCCTTTTTACTTCCTCACCGAATCCTTCCGAGCGGGATTTCTTGTACATATTATGGAGTCCAGTGTAGTCCTTAGTACGATAGCCGTATTTGATGCCATCGAAGCGCTCCAGGTTAGAACTTGCCTCCGCCGCCGCAATCGTGTAGTAAGTAGGGATCGCATACTCCACAAGACTTAAATCAAAATGCTCCACCACCGCGCCTTTCTGTTCCAAAACCTCTGCAGCTTGCAAAACCGCCGCCTTTACTTCCCCGTCAAGCCCTTCCCCGAAGTAATCGTTGGGAATCCCGATGCGCATTCCCTTCACGTCATCGACCAGTGCGGAAGTAAAATCCGTATCCTGCCTTTCCACGGAAGTCGAATCTTTCTCGTCATGGGACGCAATCGTTCCGAGTACCGCCGCGCAGTCCGTCACATCTTTGGTCAGCGGACCAATCTGGTCTAAAGAAGAACCATAGGCAATCAGCCCGTAGCGGGACACGGTACCGTAAGTCGGTTTCATTCCCACCACGCCGCAATAGGATGCCGGCTGTCTGATCGAGCCGCCGGTGTCCGAACCGAGCGCATAGAAACACTCATCCGCCGCTACCGCCGCCGCAGAGCCGCCGGAAGAACCGCCCGGCACATGCGCCGTATTCCAAGGGTTTTTCGTCACTCCATAAGCGGAAGTTTCTGTCGTGGAACCCATGGCAAATTCATCCATATTCGTTTTACCCAAGATCACTGCACCGGCTTTCTTGAGATTTAACACCGCCTCTGCCGTGTAAGTTGGCACGAAATTGCCTAATATTCTGGAAGAGCATGTTGTAAGCAGCCCTTCCGTACACATATTATCTTTGATTGCTATAGGCACTCCTGCCAAAGCCCCGGTCAGTTCGCCCGCCTCGATCTTTTCCTGTATCTCTTTTGCCTGTGCCAGCGCGCCTTCCCGGTCTACGGTCACATAGCAGTTGTATCTTTGATCTTTTTCTTCGATGCGGGCAAGCATCTCCTCCGCTGCTTCTACAGCGGTGGTTTTCCCCGCCTTGATCGCGGCGGCAAGTTCTGTTGCTGTCATGTCTAGGATACTCATAGGGAGTCTGTCTCCTTTCTTTTTTGTCTTTATTCGGTTCGGGTGTCAAAAGCTCTATGGTATAAGTTGTGAAGGCAGATTGCGCAAAAAGTTCTCTTGTGTCGGGTTTCGTCGAATGGATTTTCTAAGTATTCCAATGTAAGCTGTGACAACGGACGCAACCGCCCTTAACGCGCATCCATGCGCGATTCGGTCTTTTCGGGACATCCATGTCCCGAAATTGCTATTTTACAGACGGAATACTAAGAAAATCTCAGTCTCCTTCACAAGCCATATGCTTATTTCGAGTTCGCGAAGCGAATCTCGTAAACGAGCTATGCTCGTTTTGTGCAATCTGCCAGCCAAAGTTTATCGAAAGAGCTTTTGACACCCGAACCCTCTATTCAAACGTCCTCGGCACCATAAACATGCCGTCCTTCTGTTCCGGCGCATTCGCCAACAACTCTTCCCTTGTGTCACTGTTTGTCACAACATCTTCACGGAATACATTCTGTACCGGGAACACATGGGACATCGGTTCTACGCCGTCAGTATCCAGTTCGCCTAACTTGTCGATGTAGTCAAGCATTCTGCCCATATCCGACTTCGCCTGTTCCTTCTCCTCATCGGACAATTCCAGTTTTGCCAGAATGCCTACATATTCGATCGTCTCATCGCTGATGATATTTGCCATTCTCTCAATCCCCTCTATTGCCTGATTTTAATATGCACTTCCCGAAGTTGCTGTTCCGTCACGTCGTTTGGCGCACCGCACATGAAATCCTGCGCGGTTCCGCTCATCGGGAAGGCAATGACCTCCCTGATATTCTCTTCATTTCTAAGCAGCATAATCATACGGTCTATACCCGGCGCCATCCCCGCATGCGGCGGCGCACCAAACTGGAATGCATTGTAGAGCGCGCCGAATTTACTTTTCAGAGTTTCCTCATCATAACCTGCGATCTCGAACGCCTTGACCATAATCTCCATATCGTGGTTACGGACTGCGCCGGAAGATAATTCCACGCCGTTACATACGATGTCGTACTGGTAAGCAAGAATCTCCAGCGGGTTCTTCGTGTTCAGTGCTTCTAAACCACCCTGCGGCATGGAAAAAGGATTGTGAGTAAAGCCAATCTGCTTCGTGTCCGAATCAAGTTCAAACATCGGAAAATCATTGACGTAACAGAAACGGTACGCATTTTTCTCAAGGAGATCAAGTTTCTGCCCTAATTCCGTGCGAATCTGCCCCGCGTAGTATGCCGCCCGCTCCTCTTTGTCCGCGATAAAAAATATCGTATCGCCCACAGTCAGTCCGGCAAGTTCTGCCAATTCGCCCTTTTTTTCTTCCGGAATAAATTTGTCGATCGGTCCCTTGTAACTCATGTCCTGTACCACTTCCAGGTAGCCGAGTCCGCCCATACCCATATCGGTAGCAAATTTCAGTAATTTTTCATGAAATCCCTTGGACATTTCCGCGTGTACTTTGATCGCACGAACTGTCCTCCCATGGAAGGGTTTAAAAGTACATGCTTGAAAAAACTCTGTCAGATCAAGGATACGAAGCGGATTCCTAAGATCCGGTTTGTCCGTGCCAAATTCCAGCATTGCCTGCTTGTAACTAATGATCGGGTAAGGGGCCTTGGTGACAGCATAGCCCTCTGGCGCAAACTTTTCAAAAGTCGCTGAAAGCACTTCCTCCCCTACGCAGAACACATCTTCCTGCGTTGCGAAACTCATCTCGAAATCCAACTGATAGAACTCGCCCGGCGAGCGGTCCGCCCTTGCATCCTCATCCCGAAAACAGGGCGCGATCTGAAAATATTTATCAAAACCGGATACCATCAAAAGCTGTTTGTACTGCTGCGGAGCCTGTGGTAGCGCATAAAATTTGCCTTTATATTTTCTGGACGGAACGATATAATCCCTCGCGCCCTCCGGTGAAGACGCGCACAAGATTGGCGTCTGTATCTCCAAAAATCCCATCTCTGTCATTTTCTCACGCAAATAAGCGATCACCTTAGAACGGAAAATGATATTATCTTTCACCTTCTGGTTGCGCAAATCAAGATATCGATATTTCAAACGAACGTCTTCCCTCGTCTCCTTCGATGTCATAATCTCAAAGGGAAGCTGTTTATAAACCTTACCTAACACATCGACCTTGTGTGCCTCTAACTCAATTGTCCCGGTCGGGATTCTCGGATTATAAGTCTCCTCGTCCCTATGCTCGATTAACCCTTCAATGGATACACTCATCTCTCTGGAAAGCCCGTCGAGCAGAGTCGTGTCACGCAAAACGACCTGCAATACGCCATACATGTCTCTTAAGTCCACAAAGGATACGCCACCGTGATCTCTGATATTCTCGATCCAGCCTGCCACGCGTATCTCTTTGCCGATATCGTCTTCACTGACCTGTTGTAAAGTTACGTCTCTGTAGATGTTTTTGATTGTCATTTTTCCTCATTTCTGCGCTGCTCTCTGCGAATAATCGAGTTTGTGGCAAGCAGCGCGCAGACACAAATCTCGTGATTGAAAATTTTAATTTTCCCATGTGGTGTTCCGAAACACAAAGAAAATCCCGGAACACATCGCTGCATTCCGGGACGGATAGTTGTAATTATCCGCGGTACCACCCGCATTGATAAGCCGCCATCTCATACAAGATGTTCCTTCGCCTTACCCTCTCTTAACACTTAACGCGTGTAACGTATTATCCTAGCGCACATGTACGGTTCAGATAATCTGCTCCGGAGTGTTCCCATTCCCGCCTTTCACGAACGACGCTCTCAGTCGGTGACGCCGTATTCCTGTCGTTTCCAACAAGGTGAGTCTCCTTCACTGCATTTCTAAATATATATTCTGTATATATCATAAAAAAAATCAAAAAACAACCTTTGTATGAAAAAAAATACATTCTCTCCGTGATACGGTTTTGTTGTGATCATCAATCGGTACTTGCACTATACCGATTTCGCCACTGTGTAACCTGCTGTTTCGCGTCTTCGTATTCTTCTATGGATGTTCCGAGTCCTTCGCAGGCTTTTTGTAGATCAAGGTTAAAATTTTTCATTGCCGACTCGACGTTTCTGATTAAAATCTCATAACCTTGTATCTTGCCTTCTTCCAATGCTAATTCTTTGCCTCTTTCTATACCAATCTCAAGAATATTCATCCTCACAGCCTCCCATTCTTCTGATTGCCTGACTTCTCCTACGATCCTGTCTAAATCCAGTATCCGTTTATCCTTCACGACAACACCTGCATTATCCAATGTGGTGTGCTTCATATACTGCAACAGACTGATTAACTCCGCCCTGCCGTTCTTACTCGTCATATTTAAAAATATCTTGCTTATTGTAAGCAAGGAGTTCCCGCAGAGATCACTCTGCATCGATATGGACTTCACGCAAGGCCCTTATTGTCCCATACACTCTAATAAGTCCGGAGCTACAGCGTTAGCCCAATAAGATACGATTGAATCTTAGAATTGTTCTTTGCTTGAGAAGATTATAGCACATTCTGTTTTTCATGACAACTATAAACTGAATTGTAATTATATTCTATTTCTAGCCTAATTCTTGTAAAACACAAATACCCTCTTATCGTTCATTACTTTCTTCTTTTCTTAAAACACAAACTGCACCAGCAGCATATAGCAGATCGTCCCACCCGCAATCGAGAGAAGCATCTGCCTTTTCCAAAGATGCAGCCCGATAACTACCGCTATGCTGATCAGTTCCGGTATCCCGTGGCTTCCCGCAAATAAGCTGACATTTTTCAAGCAATAAACCACAAGCAGTCCGAACACAGCAGAAGGAAGAACTTTTCCGAGATATTGTATGTATTTCGGCGTAGGTTTCCCTGCCGGAAAAACCAGAAACGGAACAAACCGCGTCAGCATTGTCCCCAATATTACCATGGCAATCGTAATGATCTGTTGTGTAAATGTCATCGTCATTTGCTATACCTCCCGAAGCGGTTTCTGAAGCAGCGTCAGCATTCCAAGAATACCGATCATCGCCGGAATAATAAAATTCTCCGAACCAAACGCAATCAGACATAACAGAGAAATTCCGATCCCAACCAGCGCGCTTACATGGTTCTTTTCCTTCAACCACTGTTCCATAAAGATTACGACAAACATCGCCGTCATGACAAAATCCAGCCCTTCCGTATTAAAATGGATCAGTGAACCGCAGATGCCGCCCAGCGTCGCGCCGAAAAACCAATAACAGTGATTCAGCAGCGTAACGAAAAACATGAACCATCCCCGATCGACCCCTTCCGGAATGTCCGCCGTATAATTGATGGAAAAACTCTCGTCACACATTCCAAAAATCAGATAAATGTCCTTCCAGCCGTTCCCCCGATACTTGTCCAGCATCGATATCCCGTAAAACAGATGCCGGGCATTGATCATGAGCGTCATCGTAAACGCTTGTAATGGATTAAAAGCCCCCAAAAGCATGTTGACTGTCACGAACTCCACGGAACCTGCAAAAATCGTCAGGCTCATAAGCATCGGATA
>JAMPGN010000152.1 GCA_023663915.1 Eubacterium sp.
CATGCTGTCAGCTATGATCATGCCGCACCGGGAGAAATAGCCGGAATGGAGTTTCTTACCATGCTGGGCATAGAGCACCAACCCACATATGACGAGTATGGAAAAACCGCCATGGAGTGCTTATACCGGAGAATCCAGAAAGAGAGCGACGGAGTTCCGCAACTTTGGCAGTTGTGGCGCGAGACAATAAAGAAGGTAGTGCCAAATGAGGCAGTATAAATTACTGATCAGGTAGAATTTTGCCAGTATTGCGGTCACAGCTTTTCTCACTATCCTGATGTCCTTGGCAATAACGTTCGTGAGTTGTATCAGAACGAATTGTTGACTTCCCCGTAAGTTTGTGTAAAAATATACATGGTAGCTTACGGGGTTTTGTCCCGAAGTACACAAGAAATTTGTGAAAATATTAACATACGGCTATTTGTTTCTGAGCAAAAGCAAATAGTCCTGATGGCAGATGAGAGAATCGCAATACTGCAGGCAGTATGCGAATTTCTCGTCGCTTTTTTGCGACAAGTGGCTTAGAAATGAGGAAAACATGAGAGGAATCGATACGCAGGTTCGTAAGAACAGACGCCGCATATTTAAAGAAGTTGCTAATCTGGCTTACCATTCAGAGAATTTAAAAGATGACGTCGAGGCGCTTCCCTATAAGATTGTCGATTATGACGAGTCACAGTATGAGAATATTTATCGGGAGCGCGCGATCGTGCGGGAACGCATTAGGCTTGCGATGGGTCTGTCCCTCCGGCCGGAGAACAGGTTGGTTCATTTGACGCAGGGCTTAGAAGAAAGCAATATTGATGAGAAATATTACGAGCCGCCGCTTATGCAGGTTATTCCGTCGGCATGTAATGCCTGCCCGGAGAACTGCTATAAGGTGACGGACCGCTGTATGGGATGTGTGGCACATCCTTGCAGGGAGGTATGTCCGCGTGGCGCAATCTCCATGCAGAACGGGAAGTCCGTAATTGACCAGGACAAATGTATCAAATGTGGTAAATGTAAGGCGGTATGCCCTTATGATGCTATATCCCATCAGGTGAGACCTTGCGCGGGAGCTTGTGGTGTGAACGCGATCAAGAACGATGCGAAGGGGAGAGCGGTGATTGATAATGATCTGTGCGTCTCTTGCGGACAGTGCATGGTGAATTGTCCATTTGGCGCGATCGCGGATAAGTCACAGATCTTCCAGTTGATACGTGCCATGCAGTCAGGACATAAGATCATAGCGCAGGTTGCACCCGCTTTTGCAGGGCAGTTCGGCCCCGATGTGACACCGGATATGCTGAAAACGGCACTGAAGGAATTAGGTTTCTACGATGTTTATGAGACGGCAGTCGGAGCCGACCGCGGCGCGATCGCGGAGGCGGAACACTATGCTTTAGAAGTGGCGACGGGCAATGTTCCGTTCAGCTTGACATCATGCTGTCCTTCCTGGTCTGTGCTGGCGAAGCGGTTTTTCCCGGAGACGATCGACAAGATCTCCAATGCACTTACGCCCATGGTAGCGACGGCAAGGATTATTAAACAGGATCACCCCGACGCGAAAGTCGTCTTTATCGGTCCTTGTGCGTCCAAGAAGCTGGAAGCGTCGAGAAGGACGATCCGCTCCGATGTGGATTTCGTCATCACATTCGAGGAGTTGACAGGTATTTTTGAGGCAAGGGGCATTCTCTTAAATGAGATTGAGGCGTTAGACCAGTTAAACGGCGCGACGAGCGCGGGACGCGGTTACGGTGTTGCAGGCGGTGTGGCGAGTGCGATCGAGGAATGTGTGAGAGAGTATTATCCCGATGTGGAGGTCAATATAGAACATGCGGAAAGCCTTGCGGAATGCAAGAAGATGCTGATGCTTGCCAAGGCAGGCAAGAAGAACGGTTGTCTGATTGAGGGCATGGCATGTCCGGGCGGCTGTGTCGCCGGTGCGGGCACGAATATTGCGGTTCCGGCTGCGGCTAAGGCAGTTGGGACCTTCAAGGCGGCTGCCGATAAAATGATACCGGACAAGGCATAACCGGCGGAAAATGGAGGAAGAGATGGCTCAGAAAATAAGAACGAGATTTGCGCCCAGTCCTACAGGGCGTATGCATGTAGGAAATTTACGAACGGCATTGTATGCCTATCTGATCGCCAAGCATGAAGACGGTGATTTCATTCTGAGGATAGAAGATACCGATCAGGAACGTTATGTGGAAGGCGCGGTGGATATCATTTACCGCACCCTTCAGAAGACGGGGCTAGTCCATGACGAGGGTCCAGACAAGAACGGCGGTGTCGGGCCGTATGTACAGAGTGAACGCCAGAAACAGGGAATTTATCTGCAATATGCCAAGGAATTGATCGACAAGGGGCAGGCATATTACTGTTTCTGCGACAAAGAGAGGCTCGCCTCCCTGACGCAGACAGTCGCAGGCAAAGAGATCAATGTATATGATAAACACTGCCTGAATTTATCCAAGGAGGAAGTTGAGGCGAATCTTGCGGCAGGCAAATCTTACGTTATCCGGCAGAATAACCCTACGGAGGGCACGACGACTTTCCATGACGATATTTACGGGGATATTACGGTCGATAACGCCGAGTTGGACGATATGATCCTCATCAAATCAGACGGATATCCGACCTACAATTTTGCAAATGTAGTGGACGATCATCTGATGGGGATTACACATGTTGTCAGAGGTAACGAGTATCTTTCCTCTTCACCGAAATATAACAGGCTCTACGAGGCTTTTGGATGGGAAGTTCCGGAATATGTGCATTGTCCGTTGATCACAGACGAGAATCACCAGAAATTGTCTAAACGGTGTGGGCATTCTTCCTATGAAGATTTAGTGGAGCAGGGCTTTTTGTCCGAAGCAATCATTAATTTTGTGGCGCTTCTCGGTTGGAGTCCGGAAGATAACACGGAAATTTTTACCTTGGAAGAGCTGATTAAGAAGTTTGATTATAAGCATCTGTCCAAATCGCCGGCAGTATTTGACTATACGAAGCTCAAATGGATGAACGGTGAGTATTTCAAGGCAATGGATGGGGACCGATTTTACGAGATGGCGGAGCCGTATTTAAAAGAAGCTCTCTCCAAAGATTTTGAGTTTCGTAAGATCGCGGCAATGGTTAAGACGAGAATAGAAATTTTTCCGGATATCAAGGAAATGGTCGATTTCTTTGAAGAATTACCGGAATACGATGTGGCGATGTACACGCACAAGAAAATGAAAACTAACGCGGAGTCTTCGTTAGAAGTACTGCGGGAGTTATTACCGCTCTTGGAGGAGCAGACGGATTACAGCAACGATGCGCTGTATCAGACGCTTGTGTCGTATGTGGAGCGCAAAGGATGTAAGAATGGTTATGTGATGTGGCCGGTGAGAACGGCTGTCTCCGGCAAACAGATGACGCCTGCAGGCGCTACGGAGATCATGGAAATACTCGGCAAGGATGAGTCGCTTGCTAGAATACGCAAGGGAATCGAGAAGTTAGAAAGTGTCTGATACGGTATCCAATCCCAATCAGCAGAAGGCAATCACACACACTGTCGGGGCCGCACAGGTTTTTGCAGGCCCCGGCAGCGGCAAAACCTATGTCACCGTACAGCGCATTAAGCATCTCATCACGAAACAGGGCGTAGACCCGTCACATATTCTTGTCATCACGTTTACGAAAGCGGCGGCGCTTGAAATGCAGGAACGCTTCTTTCGTCTCATGGAACCGGAGCGGCCGCCGGTTCAATTTGGCACTTTTCATGCCGTGTTCTATCATATTCTGAAACAGTCAGCGCAGTATCGCGCGTATTCGATTATCACCGAACCGGAGAAAAGAAAATTGATTCGACAGATCGTGCATATGCACAAAAGGTTTGTCCATCTTCAAGAGGAGGATATAGAGGAACTGATTCACCTACTTAATATTTATAGAGCATCTTTTGTCCTAAAAGAAATGTCGGTACAAAAAATTACCCTGGAGGATATCCGATTTCTTGTTGACGAGTACGAAGGGTATCTGCGGGAATTTAAACAGATGGACTTTGACGATATCATAAGGTATTGCCACGAACTTTTAAGAGACTGCGCCGACGTGCGAACACGGTGGCAGAAGCAGTTTGAGTATATTCTCATCGACGAATTTCAGGATATTTCTCCGAAGCAGTATGCGGTCATCAAACTGCTTGCCGCTCCCTTAAACAATCTTTTTATCGTGGGAGATGATGACCAGTCCATCTACGGATTCCGGGGCGCAAGTCCGGGCAGTATGCAGGATTTCATGCGGGATTATCCCGATGCCGACAGAATTTTCTTGGATATCAACTACCGATGTAGCGAAGCGATTGTGGATGCGTCGCTTAAGGTGATCGAAGAGAATCAAAACCGCGTCAGTAAGCAGATTCATGCCTTCCAAGAAGGCGGAGAAGGGTTTCGCCTTTCTATTTTTGAAGATCAGGCAGAAGAGGAGACGAGTCTTATGGAAGAATTGAGGACGAAACAGGGAAAAGGACAGCTTGAAAACTGCGCGATGATATGTCGGACCAACTATGAATGCGCTATGTGGGCGCAGACTTTGCACAAGAATGGCATTCCTTTTGTCATGAATGAAAAGCCACAGAATAAATTTCAGCATTTCGTGGTTCGTGATATCATGGCGTATCTTATGCTGGCGCAGGGGGATATGCAGAGAAAACATTTCCTGCGCATCATGAACCGGCCAGTCAGATATCTCAAAAGAGAGAGCGTACCGGAAGAATATATTGAGGAGCAAAACGTGCTTACCTATTATTCGGAAACGCCGTTTATACAGGAACAGATTCGCAGGTTATTCCGGAATCTGAAAAGCATGAAATCCAGGAAACTGCATCTGCAGATACATTATATCCGCAACGTGATCGGGTATGACAGATATTTACAGGAAAAATATGGCGCGGATAAAGCGGCGGAACTGATACGGGCAGCAGTTGAATTTCAGCAGTTTTCCGAGGGCTTTCAGACATTACAGAGTATGAGTGACTACATCAGTCAATACACGGAGATGTTACAGAATCATCAACAGACAAAACCGGCCAGAAACGATCCGTCAAAGGACAAAGAACGAGGAATCCGTCTGATTACGATGCATTCCTCGAAAGGCTTGGAATTTGACACGGTCTATATCCCGGACTGTCAGGAAGGGAAAATTCCTTCGTCCAGATCACAGACCGAAGAGGAGATTGAGGAAGAACGCCGTATGTTCTATGTGGCGATGACCAGGGCAAGACAGGAATTGTGGCTTGCGGCGTATCACGGAAAAACCGGCAAGGATATGCCTTCCCGGTTCCTAAAATGTTTCGCTCAATCGTCTTCATCCACCAACTCGTCAAACTCTGCGGAATCAAGATATTCGTCGAAAGCGTCCGCCACGGCTTCGTATTCGTCATCATCGTCAATATAGCCAAGTTCCGGCTCCTCATTCGGGTCGTCGGGATTCTCGCTGTAACGATAGAACCAGACTTCACCGTCCGTATTCTCGCCCTGGTCGTCAAGGGGAAGAAGCGCGATATATTCCTGACCGGATACGGTTAAGATCGTTATGACGGCGCATGTAACGGACGTACCGTCGTCCAATTCCAGATCAACCGTCATTTCTTCTGCGTCGTAGCCATTGTTTTCGTTCTGATTGTTGTTTCTGCCCATAATCTGCCTCCTTATACACGGGGATAGCTTTATTTTACAGAAAAAAACACAGATATTCAACATTGAGGTATTTTTTTGTTTAGAAAAAAAGCGATTTATGTTAGAATATTCATATGGAACGATAAAGAGCTTAATTTGTCGGAGGATTGGATGCATAGAGAATTTGAAGTGACTAGAACGCAGGCGTACCCTCTTGGTGTATGTTTCCGACAGGATGGCATGCACATTGCAGCAGTATGCCGACAAACAGAACGTAATCGTTTAGAAGAATTTGGTGTGATTCTGTATGACAGAAAACATGGGGGCGGAATGCGCATTCCTTTTCCGGAAGAATGCAAGGTAGGTTCCGTCTATGCCATGCTATTAAAAGGATATCACAATAAGGAGTGCAGATACCTGTTTTACTGCGGGGAACACACATGGCAGGACCCGTACTGTAAACGGATAGAGAATCTGTATCGCTACGGCACGGTCAAAAAGTCTTTGCCGCGATGTATGGTATTGGATGATTCCTATGATTGGGGCGGCGACCAGACGCTTGGCATTCCTTACGAGGATATGATTCTGTATGCCCTGCATGTGCGCGGATTTACGAAACATACGTCATCCGGAGTGCGGTATAAGGGCACATACGCAGGGCTGACAGAGAAGATTCCTTATTTTAAAGAACTGGGAATTACCTCCATTCTGTTGATGCCTGCGTATGAATTTGATGAGATCATGATGCAGGAGACAGCGCCTTTGTCCAGGACGATGGAACAGGCGGCAGCTTCCTATAAGCAGATTCCCATGCAGGAGGGCGGCGAAGATGGGACGCATGTTCCCAAAGACAAGAAATATAAAGTGAACTATTGGGGCTACCAGAAGGGGCTTTATTATGTTCCGAAGGGTGGTTATTCCCACAGCGCGGATGCCGTGACCGAATACAAAGATATGGTGAAAGAACTGCATAGAAACCATATCGAGACGCTTATGCAGTTCTATTTTCCACCGGAGATAACGACGTTGGAAATACTGGATATACTGAGATACTGGGTGAGTGAATACCACATAGACGGATTTCATCTGCTGGGAGTCGATCTCCCGATTTTCGCAATCGCTAAGGAGCCCATGCTCAGTGAGACAAAACTTCTCACATCACAGCAGTACGATCCTGCACCGACGGATTATATGGCACAGACACGACGAATCGGCTGGATGAGCGACGGTTTTCTGTATGATATGCGAGGAGCCTTGAAGAGCGACGACAATACGGCGGACAGGATGCTTTTCCATATGCGCAATAACCGTCCGGAGACGGGAATCATTAATTGTATCGCCAAATGGGATGGAATGCGTCTTATGGATCTGGTATCCTATGATCGCAAGCACAATGAGCAGAACGGTGAGGACAATCAGGACGGCACGGATTATAATTGCAGTTGGAATTGTGGGACAGAAGGGAAAAGCCGCAGAAAGAATATTGTAGAACTGCGCCTGCGGCAAATGAAAAACGCATTATCCCTTGTTCTTCTCTCACAGGGCACACCACTGATTTACAGCGGTGACGAGTTTGGCAATACACAGGGCGGAAATAACAATCCGTACTGTCAGGATAACGCTGTCGCATGGATTAAATGGAACCAGATGGAAAGCGGCAGGGAATTGTTAGAGTACACGAAGAAGCTTATCGAATTTCGTAAAGAACATCCGGTACTGCACAGCAAAATGCCTCTGAAAGGAATGGATTATCTGTCTTTCGGTTATCCGGATATCTCTTACCACGGCAGGGAAGCGTGGAGACCGGATACGGATCCTGCCAGCCGGAGTGTTGGAATTATGTATTGCGGACGCTACGGCAGGAACGATGAGACTGCTGATGATTCGCTGTTTTATATTGGGATCAACTTCCATTGGAAAGAGCAGTGCTTCGGGCTTCCGCAGCTTCCGAAAGGGAGGAAATGGGTACTGTATACTTCCACAGAGTCAGCCGGACTGCGCGAGGAAGACAGCAATGAGGAGTCAGCCGGACTTTTACAGGAAATTCGTGTCGCGCCGCGCACGATCGCGGTTTATGTGACCAGAGATTGTCCGGCGCCGCCGGCAAAGGATAAAAAGAAAGAAGTATAAAGGAAGTATGGACTATGAATAAAGCATGGGAACATTTGAAGACAGTCATGCACCATAAATGGCTCGTTATGGAAGGATGTTTCAAGGTGGGGCTGTACAGACAGGGAATCATGCATGACCTGTCCAAATTCAGCCCGACGGAATTTATCGTGGGTGCGAAATACTGGCAGGGCAACAGAAGCCCTAACAATGCGGAGCGTGAAGCCATAGGATACTCATCGTCATGGCTGCATCATAAAGGGCGCAACAAACACCATTATGAATACTGGATCGACTACAGTGCGCAGGATATCAAGGGCGGCATGGCTCCGGCTCCTATGCCGCAGAAATATGTAATCGAGATGTTTATGGACCGGATTGCGGCAAGCAAGGTATATAATGGACCGAATTACAAAGATCGTGATCCGCTTTTGTACTATCAATCGTCTGCGACTCCGCCGCCGTTACACCCGAAGACGAAACGGCAGTTAGAGTTTTTGCTGCATATGCTGGCGGATTACGGCGAAGAGAAGACTTTTTGCTATATCAAAACGAGAATCCTGCGAAATCATAGAAAGTAAGTGACCCTCTCACTCCTTTTGCATAAGATATGGTATGAGAAATAAGGAGATGAGAGAGCTATGAATGGTTGGATTATTCCGTTATTGTTTTTAAGTTGGAATCGAAACGGACGCGGCGGAAATGATAATTCCGGATATGGATGCGGACCGACAGAGCTGCCGAAACCGCCGTGCCGTCCGAGAGAGCGAGAATGTGACAGAGATCGTGATTGCGAATGCGGCAGGGATCGTGATAATGACCGCGATGGATGCCCGTGCAATAATAATGAGTCACGTTTTGAGCCGCGATTCGATTCCAGACCTTTTAATAATAATTCCGGATGCGGATGTGACGACAACTGATTGTCACCGATATTTTTGTGAATATTCTGCCCTTTCTTTTTGGTTGACGGAAGGAAAGGGCAATGCTAAACTGTTTTTTGGTACAACCTTAGAGACGTTTCTGCGTAAGACTGCGCATTTCATGCGGAGACGTTTCGGAACGGAGGAGAAATGATAGACGGAAAGAAAGTATTGTTCAGCGGTATGCAGGCGACAGGCAATCTTACGCTTGGCAACTATCTTGGAGCGCTTAAGAACTGGGTGACGCTGTGCGATGAGTATATGTGTTTTTATTCGGTGGTAGACCTGCATTCCATTACGATCAGACAGAATCCTGCGGAACTTCGCAGACGCGCCAGGAATTTACTGACACTGTATATTGCGGCAGGAATAGACCCGGAAAAGAACTGTTTATATTATCAGTCCCATGTGTCGGGACATACGGAATTATCCTGGATTCTTAACTGTTTCACATATATGGGCGAGCTGAACCGTATGACGCAGTTTAAAGACAAAGCATCAAAACACGCAGACAATATCAATGCCGGTCTGTTTACGTATCCGGTTCTGATGGCGGCGGACATCCTGCTGTACCAGTCGGACGTTGTCCCGGTCGGAAAAGACCAGCTGCAGCATCTTGAGATCACGAGGGATATCGCACAGCGTTTCAATGCGATTTACGGCGATGTATTCACGATTCCGGAACCTTACATCGGCAAGGCGGGCGCAAGCATCAAGAGTCTGCAGGATCCTGCGAAGAAGATGTCAAAGTCGGACGAGAATCCTAACGCAAGTATTTATCTGATGGACGATCAAGATACGATCATCCGCAAGTTCAAACGTGCGGTGACGGATTCCGAGGCGTGTGTGCGCTACTGCGACGAGCAGCCCGGTATTCATAATTTGATTGATATATACAGTGCATGTACCGGTAAATCCCCGGAAGATATCGAGAAAGAATTTGACGGCAAAGGTTATGGCGATTTCAAGATGGCAGTCGGTGAGTCGGTGGTCGGTGTGTTAAAGCCGCTGCAGGACCGTTTTGCAGATCTGTCCAAGAATAAAGATTATATCGACAAGATCATCAAGGACAATGCGGAGACGGCAAATCATTATGCCTTAAAGACACTGCGCAAAGTACAGAAAAAAGTTGGGTTTCCTGAGAGAGTACATTGAAAAAAACGAGCTTACGCTCGTTTGCGAGATTTGCTTGCTTACGCGGCGCAAACTCGAAATTTACCAAAGAATTTTCTAAGATATAAAGGGCTGGTACATCATGTATCAGCCTTGAAATACGTCTGTGAAGTATCCGGATGCAGAGACCGGCTCTTTGCCTAGAAGTAAATGCGCGGTATCCCCGATAACCTGTGCGCGGAAAGCAGCAATGCTGTTCTGCCGTTCTTCCGTGGTAAGAACTGTCACAGAGGTTGGCGCCAGATAGAGGCTGTGGAGCAGAAGCGCCGGCGAGATACCCAGAAGGTGGCTTAACATAACACAGGTGATACCTAGATGACAGAAGATCACGAGCGTATCATCCTGTTTTGTGCTCTGGTTCATGTAGTAATTATGATGTCTCACATATCCGTATCTGCCGAGCAGCCCGTCAAGCCCTTTGCATACTTCTTCGTAAGCGGGCAGAAGGTTTGGGTTGGACCGGTAAATATCCGTCTTTTTCCAATCCTCTTTATCATACATCTGTGGGATCTCCGTCCAGTATTCCGGCATGAAGTCCCATGGAACGCCGTGTCGTCCGGTTGTAGGGTCATCAATAAAATAAGAAAATTCTTTCATCCACTCATAAGTATCCGCTTTTCTATTCAGTTTTTCCAGTGTGTATGAGGCGGTTTTCTGTGCCCTGCCGAGGGGAGAGCAATAAAAATGCATCCGGTCCGTGTTCCATCCTGCGATACGCTCTGATAACAGTTTCGCTTCCCTGACGCCTTTGTCGGTCAGAGAGTCATTTACATAATCGGGATCTCCGTGTCTGATAAATATGATTCTCATAATTTCCTCACAGTCTGCCAAATGTCTAAACCAACTTTGGATGGTTTTAAGCAAGCCGCTTGACTCGTTGCTCGCGGGAATAAAAAGGTTCGCATTTTAGCAAAATTTAATTAGTGTTTTGAATCACTCTGGTATATAATAGCATAGATGCTATTAATATG
>JAMPGN010000153.1 GCA_023663915.1 Eubacterium sp.
CCGCTTTTTGAGTGATGCCACTCTATATTATTATTGTACGAATGTCAGGTCCTTATGTCAATGATTTCAATTTATTTTTTTTCAGAAATTTTGCCTTAGCAACAAAAAAATCGCATTTAAGACAACTCATAAAATCAGTTTTCTCCGCTGCCTGATAATTTTTATTCAGTATAACACAAAATCATCACGAAAAAAATGGAATTTTCCTGAAAATCATAAAAAAAACGGAAACCTATACTTTTCCACAGAATTGCTTCAATATGATATGTATAGTCATATTATCATAAAAATTTGTGAATAGCAAACTGAATAAGGAAAATATACACAAATATTTCAGAAATTTATAATGGAATACACGGCGTCGGAAAGGTATAGGTTTTCGTGAAAATTGTCTGTAAGTACATATAACAAATAGGAGAGTAGGAGGAAATATTAATGGATAGTTTCGGTATGTTGGATTTAATGAATATTTATAGTTATGAGGATACGATAGAACAGAAAGTTCAATATGCACAGGAAAGATTTCCTGTTTTGACGAATGTATATATAGAAGACTTGAAGACATTTTTCGGGTACACGAGAAATCAATTGCCGATTATCAAAGGAGTAGAAGTAGAAACAAGATGGATAGGGAGCAAAATAGATCATTACTACGGTATGATTACAGAATTGCCGGAGCAGATATTGCCGGAAGTTCAAAAGACGATCATGCGGATCGTGGGGTGTATAGGATTTACATATAAAAAATGGGGAATCGGATCTCTCAATGAAACGATGAAAAAACATTTACAGGAATATCAGAAAATATATCAAGTAGCGCCTGTTTTGGGAAAAGACTGCGGATATCCGAAGGTACTTGCATTTGATTATAATGGAGTTGATTCCGCACCAAATGAAAGCTACAGCGTAACAGAAGTATACGGTTTTGTATTGGATTGATATAAAAAACAGATATGAACAATAAGAGAGGAAAATCAGATGGATATGATTGGCAAGGGAAAAAGGAACAAAATCAAAATGGGAAGAATAGCAGGGGTGCTGGCGGCATCCTTACTTTTTGGCGTGATAGGAAGTCATGCAGATCTGTGGACGATTACAGTGCAGGCAGAGGAAAATAATAATATGGAGGCAGGAAATGTGCTTTCATTGGGTTCTTTTCATAGTGCAGTAATCAAAGAAAATGGCAGCTTATGGATGTGGGGGTCTAATGGGTATGGTCAATTAGGAAACGGCACAACAGAAAGCAGTACAGTGCCGATAAAGATTATGGAAAATGTGAAATCTGTATCTTTGGGTGCTTATCATAGTGCAGCAATCAAAGAAGATGGCAGTCTGTGGATGTGGGGGCGGAATAGTTCTGGTCAATTAGGGAATGGAATTTCCGATTCCTATTATACATCGGTAAATTCCACACCGATAAAGATCATGGAGAATGTGAGATTCGTAGCATTGTACGCTGATCATAGCGCGGCAGTCAAGGAAGACGGCAGTCTGTGGATGTGGGGGTCTAATGGGTATGGTCAATTAGGAAACGGCACAACAGAAAGCAGTACAGTGCCGATAAAAATTATGGAAAATGTGAGATTCGTATCTACAGGATACGATCATAGCGCGGCAATCAAAGAAGATGGCAGCTTATGGATGTGGGGGTCTAATGGGTATGGTCAATTAGGAAACGGCACAACAGAAAAAAGCATAACACCAGTAAAGGTTATGGAGAATGTGAGGACAATATCCTTGGGACAGTATTGTACTGCGGCAATCAAAACAAATGGTAACCTATGGATGTGGGGGTCTAATGGGTATGGTCAATTAGGAAACGGCACAAAAGAAAACAGTACAACGCCAATAGAAATTATGCAAAGTGTAAAATCAATATCTCTAGGTGGATTTCTAAGTGCAGCAATTAAGGAAGATAGCAGTCTATGGATGTGGGGAGATAATAGATGGGGTCAATTGGGAAACGGCACAAAAGAAAACAGTATGATACCAGTAAAGATTATAGAAGAAGTGAAATTTATATCTATGATAGGATTTAGTAGTGCTTCGATCAAAGCGGATGGCAGTCTGTGGATGTGGGGTTCTAATGAGTATGGTCAGTTGGGAAACGGAACTACAGAAAACAGCTTAGTTCCCATCCAGATTATGCCGCCCGGAAGTATTTCTACCTCCGGCTCAACCGATCCATCCGATCCCAATGATCCCGATGACCCGGATTCTGAGGAGATATTCTATAACACAGTATCGGGTCCCTTGATCAAGGTGATGGATGCTGACGGAAAGCCGATCGAAGATGCAATCATATATTACAGGTCAATGTTTTCGTATAAAACTTCAAACAAGGGTATGGCGGAGCTGGAGTTAAAAAATTACCTGCCCGGTGCAGAAGTTATGATATCTAAGAGCGGTTATGAAACTAAGATCATACAGAATTTCGTCAGAAGTAAAACAGGAATCGACACCTATACATTATCCAAAGCGCAAGAATCAGGAGCAAATGAAGAAACGGAGGAAACTATTAGAAAAAAGCTGGCTGATCTTGTGGACGGCATCTATCTGGTAAAAGATAAGGAAGTGATAAATCTTCTTACAGAGGAGGCACAGATCAATACTTATTATAAGAACAGTTTAAACTCAAAGTTTAATATTGTATGTAAAGCCCATGAAGAGCACGATTCTTATCATTTGTATTCCGGTGATAGAATCATCAAATTAAATAATAGCGGTGAGTTTTTAAATCTTGAGCTAAAGGATTTTACAGTCGGTGAGCCGGTTTATCTGATTTTTCGAGATGGTAATAATAAGCCGGATATTAAAAAAAAGCTGAATCTGCGAGTAGTGAATATTAGTCCTCCGGTAGATATGTTATATATGGGAAAAGATGGATTGAAAATAGCCATCCCAGACAATATTCCGATCGTTGGGGGAGAAACCATTCAGATAGAACTGGATGATCTTCCGGTGAATTGCCATTTTAAGTCTGACGGCACCATTCAGATCGGTATTAATATAGACAAATTTATGAAGAAAAAGGGAATGGAATTCGATGAAATTTTTCCCAGTTTAAAAAATTTAACGGAGGGTAATGTCTCTAGTTTTTTGGGAAAAGATTACACAGAGTATTCCAAATCATCCGCAATTAAGCCTGATTATACGATCATAGGATATCTGGAAAGCAATGTGAGCAAGGATGATCCGTTTTATTTACAGGGAAAGCTTTTTGTTGAACTATCGTTAGAGTATGCTCATGAACAGCAGCTATCCGTAGGGCCTGTTCCTGTTGTTGTGGAAATATCTATTGAAGGGAAAATAAATGCGGATGGAAGTATTAAATGGACGGCTGAGAAAGGCGTTGAAGGATCGGTTGGCGTTGGCGGCGGATTTGGACTTGGTGTTTATGGCGGTGTAGGAATTGCAAAAGTGGCTTCTGCCGGTATTTATGGAGATGCAGAATTTGGTCTGCATTATGTGATTATTCCGGAAAAGGAAAGGGGATTGGATAAAGCTTATATAGGCGGAGAACTCGGTCTGGAAGGCAAAGTGCTGGGAAAATCTTATAAGTGTGGTCTGATACATGGAACATGGTATATTGTCAGTGATGGAGTGGTTTCCCAAATGTCTGCGGAGAAGGAAGGCTGGGAGAATGTTTCTATCAATGATTATAGTTCATACAATACGAACAGCCGCAGCTATCTGGCTGTAAACGGTACGATGCCGGAATGGGAAGCGGATCGTGAGTATTACATCAATGGCAGTATGGATGAGACCGTTTTACAAAGCTCGTCATGTTTCGACTCGGTTCCGCAGGTAATCCGCATGGGTGATACTGTGATGCTTTTCTATTTGACAGACGCAGGCACGGTACGAGATGCAGCGGATCGGAGTATGCTGGTTTATTCTCTCTGGGACGAGACAGCGGAGGAATGGGGAGAACCGAAAGCATTGCTGGATGACGGAACGGCGGATTACAGTCCGGATTTCTATACGGATGGAGAAAAGCTTTATGTAGTCTGGCAGGATGCAAAAGAAAATCTTTCAGACGATCTTTCTCTGGAGGAAACAGCAGAGCGAATGACGCTCCATGCGGCGGTTTATGACGAAGCACAAAAGACATTTATAGATTTAGGTAAGATCGAAAGTGAAAACAGACTGTTTCAGCAAAACCCCCAGATTGTCGCAGATGATAACAGCGTATCTGTCTACTGGTATGAGAATGCGCAGGACAATGTGCTGGGTCTTACCGGATCGAATCGAATTTATCGGGCTGACCTTGCAGATCAGAATGTGTTGACAGAAGGCATTCAGGTTATGAGTGTTTCTGAGAATACGGCGGCTGTATTCCGAAAATTTGTCGCGCTGGAAGAGGAGAGTGTGTCTGAGAATACCATCCCTGAGGATGGCGAAGAGAACGATACATCGCCTGTAAATCCCGGGGAAGAAAACGAGGGGGAAAACAAAAAATCGGAGGAAGCCATATCGGATAATACTTTGCCGGAGGAGTCTGTCTCTGAGAATACCGTTTCTGAAAACGCAATTCAGGTCAATACATATAATACCGCGAGGCAGGCAGATCAGCCTTGGACAGTTACCTTCCTGCAGGAAGAAAAGGATTGTATCCTTTCAGCAGATGCAGGCAGAATGAACGGAAAGGCAGGTTATGCCTTTGTAGCGGGAACGATGGATCAGACTTATAACGTAGAGCAAAGCAAAGCTGCGTTTATTGAACAGGGGCAGAATCAGACCAAGATCCTGGCAGACGGCGCGGCGGAAAAGGTAGAATTTGCGTCGGTGTATGCGGGCGAAACGCTGACCTGGTATGAAGCGGGAGATATCTCTTATATCGACGAAAACGGCAGTACGGCGAATCTGTTCGGGGAGAGCAGGATACCGTCCTGGTCATATACGCTGTTGTCAGACGGGACTGCTCCGGAAGTTTTTTTCCCGGTGAATGCAGGCGGAAAATCAAATCTGTACCGAATCGGCTATGAGAACGGAGCGTTTCTTCCTTCTTTGCAAGTTACGGAACAAGAGGACTATATCCAGTATGCGGACGGCTTTATCAGAGGCGGCGAGACGATTCTTGTTTATAATAAAATGAAAGTCAACGATGAGCTGGAGGAAGTCAACAACAGTCTGTGTACGGGAACGATTGCGCACAGCTATTGCGATATTGCCATGCAGAGTGCGGGCAGTATGGTTTTATACAATGAAGAAACAGACGAGAATGATCTGGAAATTGCGGTGCAGCTTTATAATAACGGAACGGTCAAAGCGGAGAATCTGAGTCTTTCTCTCTGCGCACCGGATGGAAGTGTGTTGGAAAGCGTACCGATCGATGTTGTACTGGATCCGGGCGAAGCGGATAATACATCGGCAGTTTTTTCTCTCGATTCTATTACACAGGAAGCAGAATACACGATAACCCTGTCTGGGGCGGAAGAAACAAACAAAGAAAATAATAGTGTAAAGCTGACTCTCGGCAGCGCGTCTCTGCGGGTTGAGGCGAAAGCAATTTCCATAGCGGACACAAGAACCATACAGGCAGGAATACAGAATACCGGAGTGACAGCCTGCGGCGGAACCGTGAGTTTGCGGGATTCAGCGACAGGAGAAGAATATGCGAGCGGCAACTTTGAGCCCATTGAAAAGGGAAAGATGGTTGTTGTGGAGGTTGAACTTCCGCCGTCTATTTTCAGGGAGAAGGAGGAGCTTGCTTTAGAGGTGGTGGTGATACCTGATTCGGAAAAGGTTGAAACGGTCAGGGATTTTGTGAAAGCGTATAGCCCATCCTATGAGGTAAACTTTGTGACGGATGCGGGGATATCCACTGTCTATGCAAATTACGGCGCAAAAGTGTCTTTTCCGGAGAATCCCACCAAGAATGGGAAGTATTTCATTGGCTGGTATGATGCCAAAAATGCCTCAGAAGGAACTTTCTACACAGAGGAAACGCCCATCGAGAAAGATTTGACATTGTATGCCTGCTTTGCGGATCAGGAGAGAACGCAGATTCCGTTGTCGGAGTGCAGCGTTTCGGCAATTCCTGCACAGTATCACACAGGCAGCGCCATCAAGCCGAAACTGACCGTGAAATGGGGCAGCGAAGTCCTTAAGGATAATACGGATTATACTGTGACTTATCAGAACAATAAGGAACAGGGCAAGGCAACGGCGACGGTCGCGGGAAAAGGGAAGTACAGCGGGAGCATCAGCAGGGACTTTATGATCTACTATCCGATCAGCAAGGTTTCCGTGAAAGCGATTCCGGCAGTAAACTTTTCAGGAGAAGAGCATACGCCGGAGCTGACGATCACTTATAAGGGAAAGAACCTTGTAAAAAATACGGATTATACGGTCGCTTATACAAACAATCGGAATGCCGGAACAGCGGGCGTCACCATCACGGGAAAAGGAAAATACAACGGGCAAAAGACCGTGACGTTCCAGATCAAGGGGACGGCGATCTCAGGCATGAAGTTTGAGAAGATCCCGGACGTTACTTATAACGGCGCGGCAACCAGACCGATCATTACCGTGAAGACGAAAGACGGGAAACAGCTCATGTCGGGGTCGGATTATCGGCTTGTCTATGAGAATACGGTGAAGAAAGGAACGGCTTCGGTGACTGTCATAGGCAACGGCAATTATACGGGGACGAAAAAACTCTCCTATAAGATCGTGGCGAAACCGCTGACAGAGGCGATGATCTCTCAGGTCGCGGAGCAGACTTATACCGGAAGCGCTATCAAACCTGCCGTCACGGTGACGGATCGGGAGGCGGGCAATGCGGTCCTTGTACGGGATCAGGATTACACGGTCTCTTACAGCAAAAACAAGGCTGTGGGAACGGCAAAGATCACGGTAAAAGGAAAGGGAAACTACAGCGGGAAAGTGGAACTTCCTTTCACGATCAGCCCGGTGGAGCTGGCACAGGCGCAGGAAACAGGGAAACTGGAGATCCGTGTAAACGATATGGCTTATACGGGCAGGGCGTTAAAGCCTGCCGTACAACTGTATGAGATAACGGACGGCAGGGAGAAGAAGATACCCGCAGGCGCCTATACCGTCACTTATGCCAATAATACAGAGATGGGGACCGGAACGGTCACGGTCACAGGGAAGGATCAGAAAGGTTATACCGGAACGGTGACGGCCACATTCCGTATCGTAGAGAAAGCGAAGCTGATCACGGCGTCCACGATAAAGATCGACGCGGTCCCTGCACAGACATTTACGGGGGCGGAGCTGAAACCTGCCGTCCACATCGTGGATAGGAGTGATAAGACGAAAGAGATCACACTCGAACAGGGTACACACTATGAGGTCTCTTATAAGAACAATGTCAATGCCGGAAAAGCTGCGGTCACGGTAAAGGGCATCGGCAGCTATGCGGGCAGTAAGAACATCACTTTTCAGATCAGCAAGCGCCCGATCGCGGGCAAAAATGTGCTGGGACAGGGCTTTACCATAGATCCTGTGGCTGACTTAAAATATACAGGCTATGCCTTAAAGCCGGATGTGGTCTTAAAAGATAACGGGGCAACTTTGGAGCAGGGGAAAGACTACAAACTGTCATACAAAAATAACACCCGGATTGGGACTGCCACAGTTACGGTAAAGGGTATGGGAAATTACAGCGGCAGCATCAATACGACGACGTTCCGGATCACAGCATGGGACTACGGCAGTCTGCGGGCGGAGGTCGAAAGACAGACTTATACCGGAAAAGCTATAAAACCGAAGATCACTTTCTATGTAGGAGAGGAAGAGATCAACTTAAAGAGCGGCACGGCAGTCAAGATCAGTTATAAGGACAATAAGAATGTGGGAACAGCCACTGTTACGGTCAGCGGAAAAGGTGAACTGAGCGGGATCGAACCGCTCACCCTGACCTTTGCGGTCGAGCCTGCGGATCTGGCGGATGCGGTGGTGAACAGGATCGCGAACCAGACCTTAAAAGGCGTTCCCGTAAAGCCCGTGCCGAAAGTGAGGGTCGGCAAAAATTCCCTGAAAGCCGGACGGGACTTTACGGTGAGCTACCTGCGAAACGGTGTCAAGGGTGAGGCGACGGTCATCATAAACGGCGTCGGAAATTATACCGGAGAGTGCCGTAAGACATTTATTGTGCAATAGAAAGCAATTTCCCCGCCCGATACAGAGAGAAGTTAAAGTTCCGCAGCCCGAGTCCCTCCGTACGGTACTCCATTTTCTCGTAATAGCTTTTCATCCAGTAATTGTTGTAAAAGTTATCATAATCCTTTGTGTAATCCGCTGTTTTTTCCAGCATATCTTCCACGCTGGTCAGATAAGGATTGGAGGAGGAATCGAGGATTACGGGCGCGGCGTCCGCCGAAAGCCTGCTCAGATAATCCTTGTCGCACTCCCGACTGATATTGTAGCGCGCGATAAAATAATCGGGATGCGAGAAGGACAGCGCCAGATAGCACACCGTGACCACTACGACTCCGTAGCGGAAGAGAGGGAACGGTTTGTAAAGGATAAAAGCGGTAACGCCTGTCATCAAAAGGAAAATGACTGCCAGCGACCACAGTACGAAAACACGCAGAAAAGTAAGCGCATAAGTGTCTATATAGAGGATCATGCGCAGGGCGCTCGAAAAGATCATGATAAAAGTGCAGCCGCTTAAGATGAGAAGGATGCCTTTTAAGATCCGGCTCTCCCGAAAGAGGTGGAGGCAGATCAGGACGATCCCCAGATTGATGATGCAGACTGCGAGGAGCTGGAAAAATCCTTCTCGGGCATACTGCGCGTAAGTGTAACCGGAAGGGAGCGTCAGGCTGCCGAGGAACAGATAAAAGATCTGGATCACGGCAAAGAGCAGGTAAGGAATGCTGAGAAGTCCGGTGACCACGATGGCGATCACGGGGTCGAAAAGGATTCTTTCTCCCGTGGTTTTCCGCTCTGCGCTCTTTTTACAGAAAGCGGCAATAGCGGCGTAGGAGCAGAAAAACACGATGACGAGAAGAGAGCCCAGCTCGATCATGGTCGAAAAGTGAAAGAAAGGGCGTGTGACAGACAGCAGCAGGCGGTCGAAGACTTTATCTGCGCTGGCAAGGAGCGCTGTCATGACAAACAGCAGGGGCGCAGCGATGATAAGACCGATCAAAATCGGCAGGATCACGCTCTTTTTCTCGCTGCTTTTCTGTTTTTGGGCATCAAAATAACAGACCATGTCGCCAAAGGGGCGAAACAGGCAGCACAGGCAGGCGCCGATCGTTTGGAGGATGGCGGTGAAGTATTTGGGCAGATTCCATGCCGCATCATTGTATATTGTATGCAGTATTAACGTAAAAGTAAGAAGAAAGATGCCGCACTTATTCAAAATGAGAAGCTGCGGGGAGGCGGTCAGGCAGTTAGAAAGACCTAACAGCACGATGCTGACGATGGAAAAGACGCTGTCTTTTTTGTACGGAACCCCTAACTTTTGCATACAGAAGAAGAAATAGCAAAGGGTTCCTGCCACGAAAAAAGGGTAGGTGATCCCCGATGCGTTTTTGTAGAGACACAGGGCATAGAATGCCGAGTAGACAAGACTCCCGATGCCGAAGAGGGGAAATTTTTCCCGCATACGCTGCGTATAGACGGTGTCGGGTTTTTCTTCCGTTTTCTGTGCACGTTCCAGTGCGTCAAGATAAGTGATCTGGTCCATAATAGTGACTCCTTTCCCACGCGATGCGTGATTCCGTGATGTTTCAAGTATCTGAAAATTCGTTGCTGCCGTCGGAGGCGTCGTCAGGCTGGTCATCGTCCTCCACATACTGTAAAAGATCGCCCGGCTGGCAGTTCAGCGCTTTACAGATCTCGTTCAGGGTAGAGAGACGGATCGCTTTTGCCTTATTATTTTTTAAGATGGACAGATTCGCAAGGGTCAGGTCGATCTCGCCCGCCAGTTCGGTCAGGCTCTTCTTGCGCATCGCCATCATAACATCCAGATTGATGATAATCATAATAATCCTCATTTCTGAGCGACTTGTCGCGAAGAGGCGACGAGAAATTCGCGAAGGCGATTTCTCGTCTGCCATCAGGGCTGTTTGCTTTCGCTCAGAAACAAACAGCCGTGTGAAAAATCAGCACATCAGTGTGATTTTTCACACTAGGAACCTCTTTTTCAGATCGTCAAATCATTTTCCAGTTTGTAGGTGACGGCCTTATCGAAAACGCCCGCCAGCACGCGGCTGAAAAGCCCTGCAATCACGAAGACCAGGATCACGACGAGAACCGCAGGTGTCAGGTAGATGAATAGGCGGCAGGCTGTGATCACGGCGATAAAAAAGCTGTAAATACTCATTTTCTCAAGGCTCACCACATTTTCCCGGATGAAGCAGTCATCGTCGAGCACCGTGCGGAACATTTTTCTCAGCTGCCGGATGATCAGAATGGCAAAGATGCCCGACAGGAAAAAGATGATGCAGAGGGAAAAGTAATTGTCCGCGAAATAGGAATTGTAAGTGCCGTAAAAGCGGATGCTCAAAGGGAGCGTCGAGGTGACAACGATGCCCGCAAAAAACATAAAGTCCAGCAAAAATTTGGTAAAAAGCGTCAGTTTATCTTTCATGGCGATGCCTCCTTTCCCTGCCGCAAAAATCGGCGGCACAAGGAACTGTTTCTGATCTGATAAGACTAACATAGCACAGCGAAAAATGAATGTCAATAAATTTTTATCGAATTTCAATAAAATTTTATTGTTTTGAGTTTCAGTGTTGACTTCATAACAAAAGGTATTATAATATACTTAGTAATACTAAGTAATCA
>JAMPGN010000154.1 GCA_023663915.1 Eubacterium sp.
GATTTACCCGTCCCCGCATCACCGAACAACAGACAGTTGTTTGCTTTTCTGCCCGCCACAAAAGCGTCCGTATTATCAGTCAGCTTCTTCTTGGGGATTTCGTATCCGATCAAATCATCCAACTGCACATGGGAAATATTACGGATCGGGTCAATCCTTGCACCCTCGTCCGTATGCACCACACGGAATGCTTTATGTAAACCAAATTTACCTACCCCATATTCGCGGTAAAATCCGGTCAGCACGGCTTTCATCTCCAACGCGTTCTCCGTCGCCGCAAACTGCTCGGCAAGGCGACATATCCTGTCCCTGATCTTCGTGCTGTAGACCTTGCTGCTGTCCGCCGTACCCACATAGTCGATGACCACACTAAACTCCGGCGCTTTCAGCACTTCCATCATCTCCGTGAAATCAAAATCATAAAACTCTTTAAAGATGGTGATGTCATGCAGGGCAAGCTGATTGATGCTGCCTTCCACCTCTCCTCTGATCTCACACGCCACACTGTAACTGTTCTCATTGTTCACCAGCAGATTTGTCAGATAACAATGCCACAGATTCCCCACAAACCCATGCGTCGCCGCCATCTCCAACAGGCGGTGCATACACTCAAAAAACAATGGTCTCATCCTGCCATCGCCCGAACGGTAACTTTCCATCAGCCATACCATGTCATGCAATGTCTGTCCGTCCTCGAAATCCTTATATACGATCAGTTCCTCTTCCCTCATTTTGCCATCCCTTCCTGTCTTTGTGCCCTTCCGCCCTGTCTGTTTTACCACGCCGCCTTTTCATGCGCCTTTTTGCTCCTTGTACGCCTTTTTAGTAATTTCCGAGTATCTTCATGTTCCGTGCCTCTTCCCGCAAACCTCTGAGTGCATTCTTCACCGCCCCGTCCGCAAGATTCCCCTCGAAATCTATAAAAAACCGGTATTCCCAATTCCTGCCCTCGATCGGGCGGCTCTCTATCTTGGTCATATTAAGGTTATTATAGATAATATGGGACAACATATGGTAGAGGGAACCGCTCTCGTGCGGCACTTCCAAGCACAGACTCACCTTCGTCGCATCTTTTAAAAATATCTTCTGGTTTGTGACGATGATAAACCGCGTGGAATTGGTTCCCGACTGGTTCACGCCGCGCTCTAAGATGTCCAGTCCGTATATCTTCGCCGCCTGTTCACTTGCGATCGCTGCCTGACTCCTATCTTTATCCTCACTGACCTTGCGCGCCGCAAAAGCGTTATTCTGCATACTGATCTGCCGCCAGTTATCATGCGCATTCAGATACCGTGCGCTCTGCATCAAAGACTGCGGATGGGAATATACCGTCCTGACCTGACCAATATCTGTCCCCGGCAGTCCCAGCAGGCAGTGTTCGATCTGAATAATTTGTTCCCCCACGATATAATTCTCGTATTCCACCAAAAGATCGTAGATCTCACTCACAATACCCGCCGTGGAATTTTCGATCGGCAGCACGGCATAGTCCGCGCTCCCTTCCTCGATCGCTCCCATGGCGTCCCGGAACGTGTCAACGTGGAAACAGCTGACCTCGTCGCCGAAATATTTCATCATCGCCATCTGCGAATAAGCGCCTTCCGCCCCCTGAAAAACAACCCGTGCCTTCTGCATATCCAGCCTGTCTACCCCGATAAAAGGCAGCCTGCCATGCGCTCCGCTCTCCGCCAGCTTATTGTATTGCAATTTGCGGCTCATGGACATGATCTGCTCAAACAATTCCTGTATGCCATGCGCATTAAATTCATTGTGTGCCAGCGAACACACCTTGCGCAGTTTCTCCTCTTCCCTCGCCTTGTCAAGCACCTTTTTGCCCGTCTCAATCTTATAATCCGCTACCTGGGAAGAGATTTCCATCCGCTCCTCATATAATTTCACGATCTGTTCATCGATCTTGTCCAATTCCCCCCGCAGTTCCAATAAGTCCATTGTGTTTCATCCTTTCGTCCGCCGTATTATGATATAATCTTACCCCAAATCCCACTTGATAGCAAGAAGGTTTCAAGCTATAATAAATCTATCGGGGAAGACTTTTTATCCCTTAATTTGATACCGTGAAATGGAGGAAACTATGACATCTAAAGTAAGAAATATACTGGTTCTTTCAATCGTTGGCGTTATCTTTATTGTCCTGTTTATCTTTGCCGTGCTTTCGACCCGCGTCCCCTTAAACGACGAGTACACGACTGGCAACACGCCCGGCAATCTCAACAACAACGGCTATTTCTGCGAACATGACGGGCGCGTCTACTTCGCCAATGCCTATGATAATTACGCACTCTACTCCATGAATCCCGATGAGACCGACGTACAGAAACTTCATGACGGCTCCTCCTCCCACATATGCGCGGGCGGGAATTTTCTCTTCTATTCCATGACGACTGAGGGTGGCGGCTCTGACCTCGGCTCCGTGCGCGGTTCTTACGGAATCTACCGCAGCAAATTAAACGGCAAGAACACTACCAGTATGGATCGCTGCAAAATTCTCTCCATGCAGTTGTGCGGCAACTATCTCTATTATGAAAAATCCGTCACCACGAACACGGTTTCCTTAGAAAAGATCAAGATTGACAAGAAAGACCAACAGACAGTAAACCCGGATACCATGATCAACCCGAACTGCTATGTAAACGGTACAATCTACTATAACGGAACGGCACAGGACCATTATCTGTACGCGCTCAACACAGCAAATGATACGGCAACTGTCCTTTGGCAGGGCAATATCTGGAATCCAATCTACCAGAATGGTTATGTATATTATATGGACGTGGAGAACAATTATCGTCTGTGTCGCTACTCCATGAATGATGATGTCGTGGAAGTGCTGACAAACGACCGGATCGATATGTTTAACATATACGGCGACTACATATATTATCAGGTCAGCTCGAAGACTGCTCCCGCATTAAAGAGAATGTTCACAGACGGCACCTCGCAGGAACTCGTGCGCGACGGCGTCTACCAGAACATCAATATCACATCCCAGTATGTGTACTTTAACTCATTCAGCGAGCCGACACCCGTATACAAAACAAGCACATTCGGACCTGTCAATGTGACGAGCTTCGATGCCGGAATGCAGGCGGCTTTAGCGGAAATACAATAATTTATGCAGCCTCGCCCCTGTCGCCGTGACAGCGCAGGGGCACAGACATTCACCCATCATGCATCGGATATTCATTATACATTCATTCGGAAAGAATCTCGAAATGTTTCCTCAGTTTCTGCTCATCATACATCCCCTTATAAAGAGACCATAATCTCTCTGCGGTACGTTCTTCTGAATATTCATTCGAGAGTGGCATTGCCATGATACGGTAGTCCACACCCCACAAGCGGCTCGTTACATCCGTCATCAGACAACCTGCTCTGGCATAAAAGGAAATACGGCGTTTTCTCATCATCCGCGTCTCCTCGTCGATATCTGCCAACTCATCACTCTCCACTTCGATTAACAAGGCATTCCAGTCCGCACAAACCTTTCGCAAAAGAGAAAACGCATAAGAACCGTATCCTTTTCCCCTCTTTTGCTCCAGAACCGCAAAGTAGTCCAATAATAACATGCGTTCTTTATTGTCTGCAAGTAGAAATGCATAGGCACACGGCACACGCTGTTCATCCACGTTACTTTGTTCCCGGCTATGCTCCTCAATCTGTTCTTTACTGTGCTCAGGCGCATTCTCATAGAAAACATAGACAAAATAGCCACTCTTTTTCCACATCTTTTCAATCACAGAAAACGACTTGATCTCTTCCGGCGGAAAGTCCTTTTTCAGATAAGCCTCATAAATTTCATGCGCTGTCTCAAGTGATGCTTTTTCTACATACAATTCCTGCATATGTATGGCGCTCCTTTTTCTGATCTTCCATTTCCTTATTTCTGTTCCTCTTCTTTATGTATTTCTAATTCTCATTTTCTTTCTTTTTGTTCTACATTTTCCTAATCTTTCTTCACCATTATTCCCGCTTCATGATCTTCTCATACATCTGTCTGACCGTCTCCCCGGTCAAAGGATTTCGTTCATAGGGAGCGATCTGCGCAAGCGGCTCTAATACAAAACGTCTGTTATGCATATCCGCATGAGGAATCGTCAGCTCGTCCGTGCACATGATACAATCTTCGTAAAACACGATGTCCAAATCGAGCGTTCTGGGACCCCAGTGTATCTTGCGCTCCCGATCGTGGGAATATTCAATCTCATGCAGTTTTTCCAGCAATCCTCCCGGCGTATACAGTGTTTCTAAAGCAATCGCGCCGTTTAAGAAATCATCCTGTTCCACATCCCCGTAGGGCTTCGTCACAATCCAGTCGGATACTCGCAGCACACGGCACTTTTCGTCCGCTTTAAGCGCCTCCACTGCACCGTCAAGATGCCCTTTCCTATCGCCCATGTTAGAGCCGCAGGAAAGATACGCCTTATGCCAGCCTCTTATGATCTTGACCGACACCGACTCAAATGGCAGGGCAATCGGCGCCTCCGGCTTGCGCACTTCCAGCGTAATCTTTCTGATTAACGGAAACCGCAATAACACCGCCTCCGCAGTCCTCTCCGCCACAGTCTCAATCAATTTATAAATATGACCTGTTATGTAATTATTCAGAAATACACAGACCTCCCCATAATTCGTGGAGAGGTCCAGATCGTCCAATGTACCTGCATTTCTTGTATCCGTTTCCATAACGGCGTTAATATAAAAATTCTGTCCTTTTTCATTCTCTTCCCTGTATACACCATGGTGCGCATACACCTGAAGATTCTCTATGATAATCTGATCCATACTACTTATACCTACTTATATCCGTCCCGTATCGCCTCAGCCATGCGGATCGCGCGAACATTCTCCTTCACATCATGGACACGCACGAACGCTGCACCCTTGAGAACCGCAAACACGCTCGTCACGATCGTTCCTTCCACACGTTCCTCCACCGGAAGGTCAAGCGCTGTACCGATCACTGATTTCCTGCTTGCTCCGAGCAAAACCGGGTAGCCTAAGGAATGAAGCATCTCAAGCCTGTCAATGATTTCCAGATTATTCTCGTACGTCTTGCCAAATCCCACGCCCGGATCGAGAATAATCTTATCATCACGAACCCCCGCTTTGTGAGCAATATCAAGCGTCGCTTCGAGATCCCACAGCACTTCCTCGACGTAGTTGCCATAAACCGCCTCCGCACGGTTGTGCATCAGACAGCATGGCAGCGAACTTTCCGCGATCACTTCCGCCAGTTTACTATCCGATTTCAGACCGGAAATATCATTGATCATATCGATTCCTGCCTTGACACTCGCTCTGGCAACCTCGGCTTTATAGGAGTCAAGGGAAATCGGAATATCGAATCTGGATTTAATTTTCTCAATTATAGGAACAACCCTGCTGATTTCCTCCTCGTCGGATACCGATGCATACCCCGGTCTGGTGGATTCTCCGCCGATATCCAGTATGTCCATTCCCTCTCCGATCATTTCCTCCACACGATACAAGGCTCTGTCTGCCTCCTGATACTTACCGCCGTCCGAAAAAGAATCCGGCGTCACATTCAAGATACCCAGCACATAAGTGTGTCCTTTTGTTACAAAATCTCTGTTTCCTATCTTCAAATGTCTTTCCCTCCTTTTCCATTTATCATGAAGGCTCTATCGCCTTATCATCTCAAAGAAATACTGCTGCATCTGCATATTATCTTCAAAGCACCCTCTTGCCGCCATCGTCACCGTCTGGCTGCCGGGTTTCGCCACGCCGCGCATCGTCATGCACATATGTTCCGCTTCAAGCATCACCATCACTCCCTGCGGTTTCAAATTGTCCATGACTGCATCGGCGATCTGCGCCGTCATCTGTTCCTGTATCTGCAATCTTCTTGCAAACACTTCAACGGTACGCGCCAGCTTGCTCAGCCCCACCACTCTTCCATCTGGCACATACGCAATATGCGCCTTGCCGTAAAAAGGCAGCATATGATGTTCGCAGGTAGAATAAAAGGTGATATCTTTCTCCACCACGATCCCATTATTTTCCACCGTAAAAGTCTTGGACAAATGCAGCGCCGGGTCTTCATCCATTCCCTTATATATTTCCTCGTACATACGCGCGATCCTGTTCGGGGTATCCGCCAGACCTTCCCTTGTCACGTCCTCGCCGATCCCCTCCAATAAAAGCCGCACCGCTTCCTCAATTTTCTTCTGATCTACCATGAGAATCTCTCCTGATCGTATCCCTATGCTCCACTACATTCATCAATTCGCCGAGATATGAGAGCGAACCGAATGCGACAATCACGCTGTCCTTGTCCTGCCCTGCCAGCAGGTATGCCATCTCAACTGCCTCCTGCACACTGTCCGCCACAGTCACGCTGTCATGGTATTCCCGCACCGCCTGCGCCAGTTCATAAGCATGCATTGCCCGCTCTGCGACCGGCGGCGTTACCGTGATGATCTGCTGCGCCAGTTCATAGGTATTACGGATGACCTTGTCATATTCTTTATCTTTCAACATTCCCATTATATAAATGATTTTCCTATTTGTAAAATAAAACTGTATGCTCTGCGCTAATTTAATGGAAGCATCCTCGTTATGCGCCCCGTCCGCTATAAAAAGCGGTTTTTTGCCAATCACATCAAACCTGCCGTGCCACTTTGTCTGCGCAAATCCCTTGCGCAGCTTATCCTCCGCCACGGAATATCCCTGCCTGCCAAGCGCAGAGAGCACTTCCAGCGCAACTACGGCATTTTCAATCTGAAACTGCCCCGGCATCGTGATCTCGATATTTTTATATTTATCATAACTGAAGGACTGCTTCGCCATGCCATACTTTATGTTCTTAGCCCTGCCCGCGTCAGCCGTATATAATTTCGCTTTACGGAATAACGCCGCCTGTCTTATTGCCTTCATAGCCTCCGGCGGCTGCTTTGCGCTTATTACATAACACTTGTCTTTAATAATCCCGGCTTTTGCTGATGCAATCTGCTCCAGACTGTCCCCAAGAACGTTCATATGATCCATACTGATTGAGGTAAAAACCGCTGCCAGCGTATTACTGATCACATTCGTCGCATCGAGCGCCCCGCCAAGTCCTGTCTCAAGCACGACCAGATCACACTGTTTATCCAGAAAATACAGAAAAGCCACCGCCGTTTCCACCTCAAAAGCCGTCGGATGTGGTAATCCTTCCGCCGCCATGCCCTCCGCTGCCTGTCTGACAGGTTCAAGATATTTGCACAAGCCGGACTGGGTGATCATCCTGCCGTCTACTTGAAACCGCTCTCTATAATCCGTTACGGCAGGCGAGATAAATCTACCCACCTTATATCCCGCCGTATGCAGTACGGTAGACACATACGCAAGCACCGAGCCTTTTCCATTCGTTCCGGCAATATGCACAAACTGTAGCTGCTCCTGCGGCTGATCGAGGCGCGCGCACAGTTCCCGAATCGCTGCAAGCCCCATGACGCTGCCATACTGCTGCAATTCTTCTATATATTCCATTGCTTCCCTGTAGTTCATGTGCACGCCTCTTTCCTGTTTTCTCAATTTTAAATTATTTAAAATTCCTGTTTAACCTTCCCTCTAAGCGGTTATCCTATTATTATGAAAAAACTAATCCACAACTATATACATTGCGGGCTTTTGGGATGGTTTCTGGAACTCATCTTCACAGCTTTTCATGCATTCCGGAGAAGAGACCTCCATCTTCCATGCACGACTTCCGTCTGGATGTTCCCCATTTACGGACTCGCTGCCCTGCTTGCCCCGCTGGCACGCCTTATGCGCCGCCGTAACTTCATATTCCGTGGTCTGGTCTATACCGGCATGATCTTCACCTGCGAATTTGCAACCGGAATATGGCTCCGCAGACGCGATCTGTGCCCCTGGAACTACGAGCATTCCCGCTGGAACCTCGCCAAAGTAATTCGCTTAGACTACGCCCCCTGCTGGTTCGTCACAGGACTTTTGTTTGAACGTCTCCTGCTGGAAAATGAGGAGTCCTCACCATAACCTCACCGCTCCGATACACAATACAATCGGCATAACGCCCGTTCTCACTGTTTCGCACTCAATCGTCCATCTCATCAATGTCATCCGCATTGATATTGAGCGTATTTAATGTGCGGCGTCTTCTGCGGGCTTCCTCCGATGCCCTTAAAATATAATTTTTGATTTCTTTCGCATTCTTGATATGAGAGAGAAATAATTGAGGATGCGTATTGTCTCCCGTATAACATGCCACCGTCCCCAGCTTAAAAATACGCTCTGCCAGACTGACCTGTAATTCCACATCTTGCACCTTATATAGATAACAGTCGTTTTCTTTGGTGTTTAACAGCCCGTCGTTGATCGTGATAACCTCGTCCGTCACCGTATATTTCGTAAATGTAAAGGGAAGCCCGAAGAACAGCCAGCGCCTTCTCTCCGTATACCCTTTGTGGGCTTCTTCCTTTCGATCGTCGTCTGTCTTAGTTTCCGCTTTACCGCTTTCTTCTGCCAATTTTTCCGCCTGATTGCTTTCCTCGCGCTGTATATCCTTGTTTATCGCTTCTCCCATATCGGATTCTCCTTTATCTTCCAAACTTCTGACCGTGATCCATACAATCACTTTCAAACATCCCTGTAAATCCTCTTATCACTATAACATACCCCCAACCATTCCACAATATAAAAACTGTTGAAACCATTTTCCCTTTATGGTATGATATACAAAATGTAGGCGTTAACAAACATGACAAACACAATAAGGAGGGTTATGGCATGAATGCAAAGGAATGTATCCTGGGACGTAGAAGCATCCGCAAGTTTAAGACTGATCCGGTTTCTCATGAGCTGCTTGCACAGATCGTTGAGACGGCTTCGTATGCCCCCAGTTGGAAACATACACAGATCACCCGCTACATCGCGATCGAAGGTGAACTCAAAGAGAAGATCGCGCAGGAAGGAACTTCGATCTATCCCGGCAACGGTAAAATCATTTCAAATGCTCCCGTTTTGATTGCTGTAACGATCTTGAAGAACCGTAGCGGTTTCGAGCGTGACGGCTCCTATAGCACTCCCCGCGGCGATGGCTGGCAGATGTATGACGCAGGTGTTGCATCCCAGACTTTCTGTCTTGCCGCTTATGAGCAGGGTCTTGGCTCTGTTATTCTCGGTCTCTTTGACCAGGCATCCGTGGAATCCATGTTACAGCTTCCTGAGGACAGAGAGCTTGTTGCCTTGATTCCTGTCGGCTATCCGGATGAATCGCCTGTTGCACCTAAGAGGAAATCTGTTGAAGACTTACTATCATATCAATCATAACGTATTACCAAAATAGAAGAGAACTTCTCTTCTATTTTTTTGGATGAAGGGAGAAACCATATGAGACATTTAATGAATCCACTGGATTTTAGCGTGGAAGAACTGGACAAACTTTTTGATCTTGCAAGTGACATTGCCGCCAATCCCGCAAAGTATGCGCACGCATGCGAGGGGAAGAAACTGGCGACATGTTTTTACGAACCAAGCACCCGGACAAGACTCAGTTTTGAGGCAGCTATGCTCAATCTGGGCGGCCAGGTGCTCGGATTCTCGGACGCTGGCTCTTCCTCAGCCTCCAAAGGCGAGAGCGTGTCCGATACGATCCGCATCATTTCCTGCTACGCCGATATCTGCGCAATGCGCCATCCCAAAGAAGGTGCGCCGATGGTTGCCGCGACCCGTTCCGGCATCCCCGTCATCAACGCAGGAGACGGTGGACACCAGCACCCTACCCAGACGCTCACCGACCTCATGACGATACGCGCCATGAAAGGACGGCTCGGCAATTTCACGATTGGGCTGTGCGGTGATCTGAAATTCGGCAGGACGGTACACTCTCTCATCAACGCACTGGTGCGTTATCCGAATATCCGTTTTCTCTTTATCTCCCCGCCGGAATTAAGAGTGCCGGACTATATCACGGATATGCTGACCGAACAGGGTATCGCCTACTCGGAAGTGATCCGGCTTGAGGACTGTATGCCGGAACTTGACCTGCTCTATATGACCAGGGTACAGAGGGAACGTTTTTTCAATGAAGAGGACTACGTCCGTTTGAAAGACTTCTATATTCTCAATCGAGACAAAATGTCACTCGCCAAAGATGATATGCTGGTGCTCCACCCGCTCCCCCGTGTCAACGAGATCTCCGTGGAAGTGGATGACGATCCCCGCGCTGTGTATTTCAAGCAGGCGAAATACGGCGTTTATGTCCGGATGGCATTGATCCTCACGCTTCTGGAAATCAAATACCCCGCAGCAAACTGACGGGGCATAAACTTGCAACATATTTTGATTTCTATATTCCGATTTCCATATTTCGATTTGCATATCCCAACTGATACATTTCGATGTATACATTTCAGTTTTATATGCGAACGCGTTCGTTATAACGCAAATTTATTAACGTTGATAATCATCATAAGAAGGGAGCATTTTCATATGTTAAACGTAGGAAAAATTGAGGAAGGTTTTGTACTAGATCACATCAAGGCAGGTAAAAGCCTCTCGATCTATCATCATTTACAATTAGATAAATTGGACTGTACCGTAGCGATCATCAAGAACGCCCGCAGCAACAAAATGGGAAAAAAAGACATTCTGAAAGTGGAGTGCGATATCGATACGCTG
>JAMPGN010000155.1 GCA_023663915.1 Eubacterium sp.
GCCATTGTCGGCGGTATGTATTCCCCGATAAAATTAAAATAAATCTCTATCTTCTATGTGGTGTCCACTCTTCCCTTGCGGTCATATTCATACTGTGCCTGTTCCGTCTTGTAACCGTTCAACTCGCCCTGCAGCTGTTCCTGCTCGTCCTCATATTGGTTGTAAAGCATTGGTAAAAAATCATGCCATGATAGATGGAAATAAAAGACTTGGTGCGCATGTGATGCTGGTTGTCTTATAGCCAGAAGGAGCTAAGTGACATAATTCTTGCGTTGGCATCCGGAGATATTGATGAAAAGGGAATCTTACAATGGATTATTGAGCATCAAAAATAGATTTTCGGCATATAGCGGCGAAAAATGTATATTTTTGGAAAGATGAAGCCGAAAATGCACTTTGGAAAGATACATATGTGTATGTCAAGTTAAATGATGGGAAAGTTAAAAAAGATCCATGATTGAAATTCTCCGTTTACATGCATATAATTTCCTTCTTTACAAATAATAGTAAAAACATGAAGGTTAATGAAATGATTACGCGATAAATCGTCGCGATTTGTAGATGGAGGTTATATAATATGAAAGCAACAGGCATTGTTAGAAGGATAGATGATCTTGGGCGGATCGTGATCCCGAAAGAGATCCGTAGAACGCTCCGTATCAGGGAATCAGATCCGTTGGAAATATTTACGGACAGAGAGGGAGAGATCATATTAAAGAAGTATTCGCCGATCGGTGAGATGGGAACATTTGCAAAGCAGTATGCGGAGAGCATGGCACAGGTGTCCGGGCATATTGCGATGATCTCTGACAGGGATCAGTTTATCGCCGTAGCGGGCGGCATGAAGAATATGTTAGGGAAATCGATCAGCAGGGAATTGGAGGAGAAGATCAATCACCGGGAAAGCGTAGTGGCGGCGAAGGGAGACCGAAATTTTATTCAGGTCAGCAATGAGCAGGATGAATTTCACCACGAGGCGATCAGCCCGATTATCTGTGAGGGTGATGTGATCGGTTCGGTGCTTCTGGTAGAGACAGATCATAAGTCCAAGATGGGAGAGGTGGAGCAAAAATTGATTCAGTCCGCCGCAGGGTTTCTGGGAAGGCAGATGGAGCAGTAATGTGTGACTGCTTCGACAGTAGATCGTCCAGGCAGCAGATAGTCTGTGTGATAGGTTGGAATCGGAAGTATATCAGATCATATTAAACGACAACAAGGCGAGGCAGATTCACTCTGACCTCGCCAATTTTATTGAATAGGTAATTCCTATGCTTATTTCGAGTTCGCGACGAGTTTTCTTAAGATGCAGTGTATCTCTTAGAAATTGCTCATAATCTCGTAAAGTTAGATAAAGTAATCAATCGTAGTCTCCGGCGATAACCGTGTTTCCTTGTTAAAGACGATGACTGCCTCGCGGATATTGTAAGGTCCCATCTCGTAGTAGCCTTGCGTCAGACGGTTAAGACGGTCCATGGAGATTAAACGGTTAGCACGTTTGGGCTGGTCGGTGATGAAAATGATGCCCTCGTCGAAGTATTCTTGGTCCAGATCTGGGTCGTCCAATTCTTCATAGTAAGGATCGAAGAGGTATATGTTGTCACCTTCGATTCCGGTCAATAGAACATAATGTCCTACATCCAGAAAAAGTCTTAGGACAACGGCGGCGCCTTGCTGTAATGCTTCCACGATCTTACTGTTTTGGGACAGATAAACATTTTCACCGGATAGAAATTCGCAGGAGATGGGGAAATTTTTCATCTGGCCGAACTGGTTAAGCCAGTTACTCAGAAACATCATGGCAGAGGCGGATGTGCCGCGTTTGCCGACTTCCCCTTCTTCGTCGTATGAATCCAGACAATACAACATAATATATTTTATGATGTCGGGATAGAGAACCTCGCGGTCAAATAAGTAGCGGATCGCATTGGTGAGGGAGACGGGTCCGCAATCGTATTCACTGGATTGGTAATTAAGTAAATTTTTCATTCGATTTTCCTTTGTATTTATCGTAATTGTAGAAAATATACATCTCATTGCTTTTTTTGTCAAGGTTATGCTATACTAAAGCGATTGGAAATTCATAGGAGTGAAAGATTTTTACGAAAGATATTGACAGGAAAATAATGGAGAAGTATAATTCTCATACAAAACCTAGCGGTTAAGTAGGAAATGGAGGAGAGGTTATGAAAAAAATAATGAGGAGATTGGTAAGCTTGCTCATGGCGTTTGCTATGGTGGCAGCCCTTACGGCCTGCGGCGCGGGCGGCGGCAATGCTGTCACAGACAACAACGCAGTGGGAACAGACGACGCTGCAGGAACAGACAGCGCGGCAGAGGAAAGTGCATCCGGACAGGATGATGCATCTGCGGGTCCGGCTGCGGCGGCAGAAGGCGAGAAAATTATCAACATCGGGGTGACGGACAGCCTTGGCGGTGTGAACCCTTTTGCGATTGATCAGACAGAGATCAATAAGCATGCACTGGATTTGATGTTCTTGCCTTTGATGGAATTGGATAAGGATTTGAATTTTCAAGCGATGCTGGCGGATAGTATCACGACGGAAGACAACATACATTTCATCGTGCATATTGACGACAATGCGACATGGTCTGACGGGACGCCGATCACGGCAGAGGATGTGGAGTATTCGGTGATACGTTATGCCAGCCCGATCGTGGCGAACACAACGCTCTTGTTATACGCTTTTGAGGGTACGGACGATGAGACCGGATTCTTGGAAGAAGGCGCTTCTTCTATGGCAGGGCTTACCGTGGTGGATGACAAGACAATACAGTTTACGGCGAAGTATCCGATGGCTCTTACGACGTTCCAGAACAGCTATGCGAGATATCTTCATGTACTTCCGAAGCATGTAATTGAGAAGTTTGATGAGAGCAGTCTGACATCAAACGATTGGTTTAATCAGCCGGACGTCATCAGCGGACCCTATTTCATGACAGGATATGATGCGGATCACTACATTTCTTATACGGCGAATACCGATTACTGGAAAGGTGCGCCGAAGATTGATAAACTGAATATCAGAATTGTTGATGGAAGTCAGATTTATGCGGGGCTGCAGTCCGGTGAGATTGATATTACACAGCATACGATGACGGCGATTCCCCAGGAAGATTATGAGAGTATCGAGGCGTTAGAAAACGTGAAAGTCGTCTACGGTTCACCGGTGACGAACCAGTCGGCATTTATCCAGACGGCGAATATTCCAGATGCAAGAGTGCGTCAGGCGCTTGTCTATGCCATCGACAGACAACAGTTGGTAGACCAGTTATTAAAAGGGCACGGTGAGGTAGTGGATGGTTTCTTATCCTCGGCAAGTCCGTTCTATGACGCTTCGGTTCAGCCGATGGAGTATAATCCTGAGAAGGCGAAGGAACTTTTAGAAGAGGCAGGTTGGGACGGTTCTCAGACGCTCCGTTTCTATGTCAATTCCGGTGACAACACGTTTGTCAACGGCGTGCAGGTGATTGCGGCGCAGTGGGCGGCGGTCGGCATCAATGTTGAGATTACTACAGTCGATCTGGCAACACTTATGACAGTTGCGGGTACGACAGATTATGATATTATGGCGGTACAATATACTTATGCACCGGTAGATCCTTATCCGGATGTAACGTGGCTTTTGGGCGGCGAAGGAAGCTGGACGGGATACTATAGTGAGGAAGTCGCGGCGGCATTGGAAGGAACACAGCAGACTAGCGATGTGAACGAAATCAAGGAATTTTATTCGACTGTGGATAAGACAATGCAGGAAGATGCGGCAATGTTCTCCGTTTATGTGATCAGTGCACAGGGCGCGGTAAGCAATCGCGTGACAGGGGCAGAACCTAGCGTATACGGTTTCTTTAACGATGTTCAGAACTGGGACGTTACCGAGTGAACGTCGGGCAATTTAGGTTGACGCAAATGTGTTGTTTGGCAATTCAGTGTGATCAGCCATAGTGTGGGCAGGGAGGATATGCTATGCCACATTTATTAGAGGTACAGGACTTGACAACAGTCTTTGCCGGAGATTATGGAATTAATATCAGTGTCGATCATATCAGTTTCCACGTAGATCAGGGCGAAGTAGTCTGCATTGTAGGCGAATCTGGCTGTGGGAAGAGTGTTACGTCACTGTCTATCATGGGTTTATTAGGAAAGGGCGGAGCCGTCACAGACGGCTCTGTCTTCTTTGACAATAAGAACCTTCTTGCCATGAGCGAAAAAGAACTCGATCAGATCAGAGGTGACGAGCTGACGATGATTTTTCAAGATCCGCTCACGTCGCTCAATCCGGTGTTTAACGTAGGAAGTCAGATCACCGAAAGCATTCGGACGCACATGCATCTGTCCAAGGAAGAGGCGAAAAAACGTGCAGTGAAACTGCTCACACAGGTAGGAATGCCCGATGCGGAGGCGGTGATGAAAAAATATCCGCATACGCTTTCCGGCGGTATGCGCCAGAGGGTTATGATTGCTATGGCGCTGTCCTGCAATCCGAGACTTTTGATTGCGGACGAGCCAACCACGGCGCTTGATGTGACGATTCAGGCGCAGATCATGAAACTTTTAAAAGAACTTCAACAGGAAAAGGACATGGCCATGATATTGATCACGCATGATATCGGGCTGGTTGCTAATACGGCGGACCGGGTGCTTGTGATGTATGCGGGACAGATCATTGAAGAAGCATTGGTGGAAGAATTGTTCCATCATCCGAAGCATCCATATACGCAGGCATTGCTTAACACTGTGCCTACTATTCGGGATGATGCTGACAGATATCTGCAGGCGATTCCGGGTATGGTGCCGGAGAGCTATGATGATATCACAGGATGCCGCTTCGCAGACCGCTGCCCTTACCGCCGCGAGGAGTGCAGTAAGCCGCAGGATGCGTATCTGTTCGGGGAAGGGCACACGGCGCGGTGTATCGTGGCGAAGGAGGAAAGTCATGGCAGATGAAAACAGGATTCCTTTGATTCGAGTGGAAAATATGAAAAAATATTATCCGGTAAAGGGTGGGATCATCACGCACACGACCGGATATGTCAAGGCGGTGGACGGTGTCAGCTTTTCCGTGATGAAGGGGCAGACGTTAGGGCTTGTCGGGGAGTCCGGCTGTGGCAAGTCCACGATCGGGAGACAGCTTGTAGGGCTGGAGACCCCCACAGAGGGCAGGATCTATTATAATGGCTGTGATTTGGCAGAAATACGGAAAAATAGAAAAGAAATGGAACGCATCCGGACAAAATTGCAGATGGTTTTTCAAGATCCGTATTCCTCGCTGAATCCGAGAAAACATATTTATGAAATACTGGCGCAGCCCATGCTGTACCATCATATAGCTGAGAAAAATACGGTAAAACGGGATGTCTTAAGGATACTGGATATGGTAGGACTGCCGAAGACGACACTCGGCAGATATCCGCATGAGTTTTCGGGCGGACAGAGACAGAGGATCGGCATTGCTAAGGCGCTTTCACTAAACCCGGAGTTTATCGTATGTGACGAGCCGGTCAGCGCGCTCGACGTGTCGATACAGGCGCAGATCTTAAACCTTTTAAAAGATTTACAGAAAGAACTCGGACTGACGCTTCTGTTTGTCGGTCATGGACTTGGTGCAGTCAATTATGTCAGTGACAAGATTGCAGTCATGTATCTTGGCAAGATCGTGGAATACGGTGAGGCAAAAGAGATTTTTGACCATCCAGTACATCCTTATACAAGGGCGTTGTTAGAGGCAGTTCCCGTGCCCGATCCGGAGGAAAAAGAAAGGACACGCAAACTGCTTCAGGGAGAGATCGGCAGCAGTACGAATCCGCCGGCGGGGTGCAGGTTTCATACGAGGTGTCCATATGCCGAAGAGGGGTGTAAGGCAGCGACGCCTGTTTTGGATAAGATTGGAAATGTTGGGGAAAGAAGCGTTCATGCGGCGGCATGTCCTGTCGTGATATCTGGTGCGGAGGTGGCGAATTATGGGTAAATATATATTGAAACGTATTCTGATCGCTCTTCCGGTGCTAGTCGGGATCACGATCATTGATTATGCGATCATGTGTCTGGCGGGAAGTCCGCTAGAAATGCTTCAAGGACCACGCGTGTCCGAGGCGGCGGTGGAAGCGAAGAAGATCGCGTTAGGATTAGACCAGCCTTTCTATATACAGTATTTTGTGTGGCTGGGACAGCTCTTGCATGGGAATCTCGGATATTCTATGAAATCTTATCAGTCCGTGAGTGCGATGATTGGAAGTCATATAGGGCCGACACTTCTTTTGATGGGGGTATCTTTGGTTGTAAGCCTTCTGTTGGCGATCCCGGCGGGTATCTACAGCGCGATCCATCAATATTCCAAGGGCGATTATGCTGTCGTGACAGCGTCTTTTCTGGGGAGCAGCGTGCCGGGATTTTTCTTGTCACTTTTGCTGATCTATGTATTTACGGTGCGGCTTGGGTGGCTGCCATCTGGCGGCATGACCACGTTGGGAACCGAGAGTGGCGTAGGAGATGTGGCAAAACATATGGTAATGCCGGTGATTGTGCTTGCTTTTTCCATGGCGGGAAGTAACATTCGCTATATCCGCAGCGCGATGCTGGAAATTTTACAGCAGGATTATCTGCGGACGGCGCGGGCGAAGGGAATCGGGCATTTCAAGGTCATCAACAAACATGCCCTGCGCAATGCTCTGGTTCCTATTATTACGGTGATCGGCATGGAGATTCCTGTGCTTTTTGGCGGCGCGGTGATCATTGAGCAGATTTTTTCATGGCCGGGGCTGGGGCTGATGACAATGAGTGCGATCAGCAACAGGGATTATCCTGTGATCATGGGAGTATGCCTACTATCGGCGGTCGTGGTGCTTGTTGCGAATCTGGTCACGGATATCCTGTACGCATTGGTAGACCCTACCATTCAACTGGACTAGGAGGGCTTGCGGATGACATCGAGAGATATGGATAAGAAATTTTTGAGAGATACAGATAAGGAACTTCGTGAGCAATCCGGTAAAAGAATTAGCAAAAAATTCGCGAAGAAATCCGCTATATCGGTCAGCACGATTGCGGGATATGATGCGGAAACCAATCAGAAAAAAAGGGATATATCCAGCGAGAATTATTGGCAGACGGTAGCCAGGCGTTTCATGCGGCATCACCTTGCGGCGGTCAGTCTGATTGTGTTGGGGGTTATTGTGGCTGCGGCGTTACTTGCACCTATGATCGCGCCCTATGATCCGAACGAGATTGCAGGGCCTTTTGCGGGTACGCCTTCAAAAGATTTCTGGCTCGGCACGGACCAGATCGGGAGAGATGTTTTGAGCAGACTTTTGTATGCGACGCGGATTTCTCTGTTGGTCGGTGTGATGGCGACGCTGATCTCGACGGTGATCGGTGTGATACTCGGTCTAGTTGCGGGATATTTTGGCGGCGTGGCAGATATGATTATCATGCGGTTTACGGATATGGTCATGTCTTTTCCTTATATATTGCTAGTGCTGGTAGCGGCGGCGATCTTTAAACCGGGACTGTGGAATATCATATTGATTCTGGGTTTCGTGGATTGGCCGGGTATTGCCAGACTGGTGCGCGGCAATGTGTTAAACTTAAGGGAGACCAATTTTGTCAAAGGAAATATCGTGGCGGGAATGCCGCTTCGACACATTCTTTTTTCTGAGATTCTTCCGAATACGGTAGCGCCGATCCTAGTCTATGCGACTTCGGTACTGGCGTTGTCCATTCTGGACGAAGCGGCGCTCAGTTTCTTGGGACAGGGCGTACAGCCACCGGAAGCGAGCCTCGGCAACATGCTGAACGGCGCGCAGTCGTTGACGGTGCTCACGACCCAGCCGTGGCTGTGGATACCGCCGGGATTGCTGATCGTGGTAATTGTGATGGCAATCAATTTTATCGGGGACGCGCTGCGGGATGCGCTTGATCCGAACGGAGGACGGTAAAGAATGGGTGATAAAAGACAACTAGAGCAGTATTTAATAGAAAATTTTGAGTGGTTTCACAGACATCCGGAACTGCCCTATGAAGAAGTGCAGACGACGGCAAAAATCCGTGAATTGCTCACAGAGGCGGGCATAGAGATATTACCATATCCGCTGAAAACGGGTTTAGTGGCGGTGGTGCGCGGCACTAAGAAGCCGGAAGGTTCTGAAGGCGAGGGCAAATGCGGGCGTGTGATTGCCCTACGCTGTGATATTGATGCGTTACCAATTATGGAAGAGTCGAAGGTTCCTTATGTGTCTAAGATACCGGGCAGAATGCATGCCTGTGGGCATGACCTTCATATCACGGCGGGGATCGGGGCGGCGATTCTTTTGCAGGAGCGACGGGAAGAGTTGTGTGGAACGGTGAAGTTTATCTTCCAGCCGGCGGAAGAGGAATCGCATGGCGCGCTGAAAATTCTTGAGACGGATGTGATGGACGATGTGGAATGCATCTGGGGATTTCATGCTGATCCGACCAATGAGGTGGGAGTGATCGGCATCCGGGAGGGATATGTGACGGCGGCGGTGGATCGCTTTGTGATCCGCGTGCGGGGAGTGGGCTGCCATGGCGCACACCCGGATGACGGCGTTGACCCGATTCTGACGGCGGCAGCGATTGTGCAGGGATTGCAGTCGATTGTCAGCCGTAACGTGAATGCGTTTCATCCGGCACTTCTCAGCGTGACCAGAATAGAGTCAGGCACGACATGGAATGTGATTCCAGCGAATGCCGAGATGGAAGGCACGGTGCGCACCATGGACAGGGAAGACCGCATTTTATATGAAAAGAGAGTTCGTGAAATTGCGGAGCAGACCGCTAAGGCATACGGTGCAGAGGCGCAGATGGAGTGGGTTCAGGGTCCGCCGGCAACCTATAATGACGGCAGGATGGCGAAGTTGTGTGAGAATTTGGCAGAGGAAATGGGGTTGCGCACGGTACCGGAGGAAAGTTCCATGGGTGGTGATGATTTTGCGTATTATGCGGATCGGGATACGATGCACAGAGAGGTTCCGGGGTGCTATGTGAAGATTGGGACAGGAGTAGGGCATCCGATTCATCATCCGGGGTTTTGCGTGGATGAGAGCGTAATTTTGATGGCAGCGGAGTATTTGGCGGGGGTGTTGATGGCGGATGTGTGTAATGAGTTGGTAGAAGGAATCGTTTTGAATGAATACTGAAATGAAAGAGTTATTTAATTTATCAAATTTTGATTCTTACAAGGAAGATAATCGCAGAGAGGTAAAGAAAGCAGAAGGTGGACTACCTAATAGCTTATGGGACACTTACTCTGCTTTTGCGAATTGCTATGGTGGTGTCATTATTCTCGGTATAAAGGAAGATAAGGAAGGTAGTTGGCATACAACTGGGTTGAAAAATGCTGCAAAACTGAAAAAAGAGTTTTGGATTACCATTAACAATCGTAAAAAGGTAAGTTTGAATCTATTAAAAGATGATGATGTAGAAACTTTTTCAATGGACGATACAGGCGATGTGATTATGGTAATTTGGGTACCGATTGCAAAGCGTGAACAAAAACCGGTATATATCAATGATGATTTGTTTGGAGGGACTTTTCGGAGAAATTGGGAAGGAGATTATCATTGTACCAGATTACAGGTTAAAACAATGTTGCGGGATCAGGCAGAGGAAACTATGGATATGGAAGTGCTTGATGAGGCGGAAGTTGAGGATTTGAATATGGATTCGGTTCGTGCCTATCGCAATAGCCATAAATCTTTTAAGCCAGGGCATCCATTTGAGAGATTGGGCGATAATGAGTATCTCAGAGTTATTGGCGCAGCAGGAATCTCTAAAGTGGACAAAAAATTGCATCCGACTGCGGCAGGGATGTTGATGTTTGGAAATGAATATGATATTGTAAGATATTTTCCAGAATACTTTTTAGATTATAGGGAAAATCCGAATACAGTAATCAGATGGACAGATAGACTTCAATCTTCTTCTGGAGAATGGTCAGGCAACCTGTTTGACTTTTATTTTCGTGTATACAATAAAATAACTAAAGATATTAAAGTTCCATTTAAAATGGAAGGCGGTTTTCGGATTGATGATACATCAGTTCACAGAGCGTTGCGTGAGGCGTTGGCGAATTGCATTATAAATACCGATTTTTATGGGAAATATGGCATTATCATAATCAAAGAAGACGATAAACTCATCTTGGAAAATCCCGGTTATATTAGACTTGGGAAAGAGCAAATGCGTCGAGGCGGTAAGTCCGATCCTAGAAATAAGAGTTTGATGAAAATGTTTAATATGATAGATATAGGCGAACATGCAGGAAGCGGAGTGCCTAATATTTTTAATGTGTGGGAAGATGAAGGTTGGGAAGAACCGGTAATAGAAGAAAGTTTTGATCCGGATAGAACTTCACTGACACTAAAATTTATAAAAAGGCATGTGATAAAAACAAGCGATAAAAAACAAGCGATAAAAACAAGCGATAAAAAACAAGCG
>JAMPGN010000156.1 GCA_023663915.1 Eubacterium sp.
AAACGGTTTTCAAGACCGCCTCGTTATGACCACTTCGATACCTCTCCAGGTTCGCAGCGCGCTCATTTTATGACCGAGCGCAAGAATTATTCTAACAAAAATGATTTTCGGTGTCAACCTCTTTTTGGAAATATTTCTAGAAAAATATTCCTAAAAAAATATTTCTAGAAATATTGCAAAAACATTTGAATCTTCCGTCCTTCCCTAAATCGATTCAGATATCAAAAGTTCTATCGAATAAGTTGGAAAGGCAAATTACATAAAAAGTTCGACTGAAAATCTAGCACAAGTGTCTCACGCATCTTAATTATGGCACAAAAAAGCCTCTGCAATCAATAGATCTTCCGGTGTGGTAATTTTGATATTCTCGTAAGACCCTTTGGTCAATTTGACTTTGTGTCCCGTAAAACTTTCCACCACCATGGCATCGTCCGTGATCCTAAGCTCTTCGCCTGCCAGTACAGCCCTTTTTCTCATAAGATTCTCGTAGGCTTCTATAATCAACGCAGTCTCAAATACTTGTGGTGTCTGAATCTGCCAGATCAAAGAACGGTCGGGCGTATGAGCCGCATAGCCTTCCGCGTCGGTTATTTTGATCGTATCTTTGACTGGTATTCCCGCCACGCAAGCTCCTGTTTGCAGCACCTCCTCATAACAGCGTCCCAGAATTTCTTCTGTCAGAAAAGGACGCGCGCCATCATGAATGAATACATATCCATCTTTATTCGGTATGGTTATATCTCCATCCGCAATCACCCGGAGGGCATGATATACGGAGTCATATCGCTCCTTACCGCCCGCAACGACCGTATCCACTTTATGAAATCCATAATGCACGACAATCTCTTCTTTTACATAAGAAATATCTTCCGCACTTGTGACCAAAATACAATCATCAATCACCGAAGATTCTTCTATCGCATGCAGAGCATACCATATGAGCGGTTTATCCTGCAGGAGCATATACTGTTTTGCCACATGACTCCTCATGCGGCTGCCACTCCCCGCCGCCAGCACGATAGCGGTACATCTCTTTTTCATACACGATCTCCTAGTTTCAAATTCGGCACCGCGTTCAAATCGTATCCATGCCGCACTCCCTTACGATATTCATAGTATGCCGCCGCTCCGATCATCGCCGCATTGTCGGTGCACAGGATGGGCGACGGATGATAGAAAGTAATTCCTCTGCGAGCGCATTCCTTTTCCAATGTGTTTCTAAGCGCAGAATTGGACGCCACGCCGCCCGCAATCGCAAACTTATTGATGCCACATTCCTTCACTGCCTGCATGGAATGTTCCACCAACACATCGACCACTGCTTTCTGAAAAGAAGCCGCCACATCCGCCTGACAAATCTCAATCCCTTTCATCTCACAGGAATTGAGGTAATTGAGTACCGCCGACTTTAATCCACTAAAGCTGAAATCGTAGACCGCATCCGCCACCTTAGCGCGCGGGAATTTGATCGCGTCGGGATTCCCTTCTCTGGATACTTGATCGATCTTAGGTCCGCCGGGATAGCCTAAACCGATCGCCCTCGCCACCTTATCAAAAGCTTCTCCTGCCGCATCATCTCTCGTTTTCCCTAGAATCTCATATTCGCCATAATCGAAAACCTTCACCAAATGAGAATGTCCGCCTGATACGACCAGACAGACAAAAGGTGGTTCCAATTCTTTATTTTCTATATAATTAGCGCTGATATGCCCTTCAATGTGATGAACCCCGACAAGCGGAATCCCCGAAGCAAAGCTAATCGCTTTGGCGGCAGATACGCCCACCAACAACGCTCCCACCAATCCGGGACCATATGTTACCGCAATGGCATCCATCTCTGCAAGTGTCATGCCCGCTGTCTGCAGTGCTTCCCGGACCACCTGATTGATCCGTTCCGTGTGTTTGCGGGACGCAATCTCCGGAACAACACCGCCATACAAGGTATGTAAATCAATCTGTGAAGAGATGATATTGGAGAGAACCTCTCTGCCATTTCGGACAACTGCCGCCGCCGTCTCATCGCAGGAACTTTCTATGGCAAGTATCACAACCTCTTCTTGTTCGCTCACTTTCTCCAACTTAATCCTCCACCAATTCCCATCCAAGTATCTTCCAATGTCCGTCATCATCTTTGCGCAGTACAAACTGCTCCATCGATTTCACCGTGCCGCTGGCTGACTGTTTGATATTAAATGTACAGTATAATCTGGCGCAGGTATAACCGTTCTCCACAAACTCCTCCACATCCACGCTGGAAGAAAGAATATAACTCGATATCGTACAATTATTATTCTTCATATCCGCGATCTCACTGCGCAGATCATTCATGTAATCTTCCTGCGTCTTATTCGCAACCAGTTCGTCATCGTACAACTCCTGGATTTTTAACGCCAACTGCTCTAATTCCTCTTCCGAATACTCCTCATTGTAGAAGCATTTCGTGATATCTGCGTAATACTTCACTACTTCCTTGGGCGTGGGCGGATAACTTCTTTCCAAATCTTTCTGCAGTACTTTCTGCACTTCGGTCGGTTCTACCGCTCTCTCCGCGTCGATCTTAGATCTCTGATTCAAATGCAGGGCAAATCCCGCAACGATCGCAACCAGGATTACGCCGAGCACAACAATGCCTATTATTCCGGAACGCTTCATACTCCTTGACTCCTTTCTCAATCTGCAAACAGAAGGTCTACGCTCCTGCCGTCTTTCGCCGCTATCGCATTGGGGAAAATCTTACGCACATCCTGCATATACTCCTCCGGCCGGATCAGCGACGGACTGTAGTGTGTCAGCCACATTTCCTTAACCTGCGCACGCTTGGCAAGCTGTGCCGCCTCATAAAAAGTCATATGTTTATATTCCCTTGCCTTCTGTTGTTTCTCCGGCTCTCCGTACATGCCTTCACAGATAAAAAGATCCGCACCCGCAGCATTTTGCACAATGCTTTCCGTTGGTCTGGTATCCGTACAGTAGGTTACTTTGATTCCTTTGCGCGGCTCCCCCAACACCATGTCCGGAGTAAATTTACCATTTTCTGTCTCTATTATCTCACCTTTTTGCAGACGATTCCAGTAATTTCTCGGAATATTCAGTTTTTCCGCACGCGTCACATCAAATTTACCGATGCGCTCCACTACAATATTGTATCCGTAACAGACGACATTGTGATTTACCCGATATGCCTCGATATGAAAACCGTCAAAGGCGATTTTCTGCTCCGCCTCCGTCAGTTCCATGCATCTGATCTCAAAAGGAAGCTCCGGCGCAATCACGCGCAGAGCGGTCACTACTTTGGTAAGCCCTTTCGGTCCGATGAGCAAAAGCGGCTCTGTGCGCTCCGCGTTGCCCATGGTAAGGAGCATGCCGGGCAATCCACTGATATGATCCGCATGATAATGAGTAAAACAAATAATATCGATGGGTTTCGGGCTCCAGCCTTTTTCCTTCATCGCAATCTGCGTTCCCTCTCCGCAGTCAATCAGTATGCTTGTCCCGTTATACCGCGCCATCAACGACGTAAGCCATCTGTGCGGCAGCGGCATCATGCCCCCTGTACCTAATAAGCAGATATCTAACATGTGTGCTCCCATTCTGCCGCCGTCCAACTGAAAAACGACAGCCTGTTTCTACAACAGTCCGGGCAGTTTGGATTCCTAAAGGAGTTCTTTCCTTTCCCGTTCCTCTACAGGAATCTGAAATCTTTCCGTCATTTTCTGATAGCATTCCTCGCAGAGATCAAACTTGTGGCTTTGTCCGTCCTTCGTTCCGAAAAATCCGAAATCATGTTCCACATGAATGCACTCTTCTTTGAGAAATCCATTTTCTACCAATAAATTTTTGCCACAGCAATTACAAACTACCTGAACTAATTCTGTTTCTTTTTGTTCTGAATAAATGCGCATAACAATCCTCCCGTAATGTTACTTATTCTGCCATCTCTCATTTTATCAAACAAAATGTGTAACAACAGTGGTAATTGTTCCATGCACTGCCTATCTCTTCCAAAAGATCATCGCATCCTCCGTCGGCTTCTCGTAGAAACCTGGTCGAATCCCTTCCGACACGAATCCAAGTTTCTCATACACATGAATCGCCGCCGCATTACTCACCCTGACTTCTAGCGTGTACGCCGTAAGCCCTTCGCGCCCGCCCTCTTTCATCAGATGACGGAGCATTCCCGTTCCGATCCCGCGATTTCTCGCCTCCGGCGCAATCACGACGTTGGTGATATTGCCTTCCCCAGCAATCATAAGGACACCGCATCCGCCTAACAACTGTCCGTCTTTCTCCGCCACATAGTATCTGGCATCGTCCTTGCTTATCATCTCCAGAAAGGAATCCGCTGACCACGGCATGGAAAAAGTCTCCTCTTCTAACTTACTGATAAAAGGAACATCCTCCGGCGTCATTCTCCGATAGGTGATCTTCTGTAATTCCTGCGCCCGCTCCCGTTCCGCCTGAGATAATCGCAAATATTCAGGCACAAATTGATCACCGCTCACGCTTTTACCCTGCCTATAGTATACGCTTCCGAGCGCAGCAATACAAGCGGCTGACTGCCTGTTGCGGTGCGGCGGCGCAAGCACATAAGGCACTTTCAGCATTTCCCTCATGCGCTCTTGAAATACCGGTATGCCGTCCCCCACAAAAACTACTTTTCTTCCGATCCGATTTAATTCCTCTGCAATCTCATCAAAGAAAACGGCACATTGTGTTTTAATGACACGCATGTCATACTTGTATGCTCCTGAAGGGAAATTCTCTGCTACTGGCACAGTTCCCTGCTCGTCACCCGATAAAACAAACTCGTAGATACCGGTATAGACCTGACTCCTTCTGGCATCCATAATCGGACATACCAGCGCATCCGTCCCGTACATCTGATAGGCAAGAGCCTCTAGCGTAGGCACCGGAACGATTGGTTTCTCCATGGCAAACGCAAGCCCTTTCGCTGTTGCCGACCCGATCCTGAGGCCGGTAAAAGAGCCGGGACCCGCTGCTACTGCAATCGCATCCACGGTGGATAGATCAAGTTCCACCATAGTCCTGATCTCCTCCAACATCGGGAGAAGCGTCTGCGAATGGGTCTTTTTATATTGTATGGTATACTCTGCAATTAAATTATCATCTTCTGCTAACGCCACCGACGCCACCAAACCGGAACTGTCCAACGCTAATATTTTCATGCTAATCCTCATTTCTGCGCGACTTATCGTGAAAAGGCGACAAGAATCTTGTGATTGTACAATGATTCATCACCCTTCTACTGTTCATCAATCGTTATCTTGCGGTAGTCAAACCCTTTCTTTAAATTCTTCTCGATCGTGATCTGCCAATGCGGGGACGGAAGAATCTCTTCAATCCGATTCGCCCACTCGATCAGACAGACACCCTCCCCGTAAAAATAATCTTCGTAACCGATCTCCTCCATCTCTTCCGCATCGTCTATGCGGTATACGTCGAAATGATAGAAAGGAAGCCTGCCCTCCTCATAAATCTGCACAATCGTAAACGTCGGGCTGTTGATCGTCTCTTCTATGCCAAGTCCGGCAGCTACTCCTTGCGTCAAAACGGTCTTCCCTACGCCCAAGTCACCGATCAATGTATAGACTTCTCCCGCCTGTACCCGCTGCCCAATCTGCCTGCCGAGCGCAAATGTTTCTTCCGCGTTGTTTGTTTCGATGATTTTCATGGCTATTAACCTCTAATCTTGACTTTATTCGGCGGCATGTGGGTGGAGATAATCTCGATCACCTTATACTTGCTCTCACCTAAATCGTTCTTCGGAAAAATACATGCGCTGGTGCGCGTCGTATATACTACGATGCTATTTAAGGTTGAGATCGCTTTGAACATGCCATCCCATCCCATCTGCTCTACGGTATCATCCTGCGACACCTCGATACCCTCGTCGGTTAGGCGGTAGTGCAGTGGTTTCTTGAATGCTGGAGTGTTGAGCGCCTGCTGTCTGGATTTTAGGAAAAGCGTCCACGGCAGATACAGCAGAATGACCGCCCCGATAATCAGGCAGACCGGCTGTCTGTTCGATGCAAAGAGCACCAGCATAAGCGCTCCCACAATGGAACCCATGATTCCCGACAGGCTGCTGTAGGTATGATGCAGCATGTAATCGTATAAAATATTCGGAGTAATTTTAACGTCAAATTCAATTTCCATGAATGATCTGCGTCCTTTCATTGCACGAAATAAAATGTGATCTGTGCGCTGGAGAAACTCCTATGCCATTTTATTTTCCACATGCATTATTGTCGTATGATTCGAATAGGTATCCCACGTTGGTTCATAGTCAGCAGTCGCCTGATTCCCCCACATATCCCAGCCCTCACGTACACCTCTTGCAAATAATTCAATTCGGGGGCCTTGACTACACGCCTCAATTATGGGAATAATTTCATCTGGTTTGCGACTATGTTCTCGCTTCATTGATCTGATTAAATTCACCTGTGATCTTGCAGGATCTAATGTCCGATTCGGTGCGCTTTTCTTTTTGATTCCAAATAAAAGCAGTTCTGTAACATTCCTAAAATAGAAACCGACTCCTCTGCCATCGGGCCCACCGTCTTTTCTGACCTTTTCCCAGACAATATTCCCTTTATACTCAAACCCCCATGCATCCATAACAGCAAGCCCATCGGGAAGTAACGCATTCGGAACCCATAAGTATAAATGAGCCTTATTATCCGTCACATCTGCGACGGGTAACGCCTTAATATCTTCAATTGTCATCGTCTCATATCGATTGAGCCGCTTGTGCTCAGGCGCAACTTTTCCTGTCCGGTTTTGGAATTGCCATGGCGGATCAGCATAAATTGTATTATATTTCTTCCCATCAGTGAACTTTCGTAAGTCCTGTATAGTATTCATTAAGTCTGCCATATCCTTCAACACATTCCTTTCCAATTCCTATTGCCAATATGGGACACCCTCCATTACGACGTGAGTCAAGTCTATAGGTCAATTTCCCCATCCATGTTGTACTAGCGCCATATTTCTTTATTAAAGATTGACCATTGCTGTCTTTCTCTTGTTTAAATATGTCATTAAGTTCTTCAGCCCTTGTCACAATAACCCCGACATCAATCAGTCCACAATCAAAATAAGTTCTCATCGCTAGTAAATCACGATCAAAAGTCTGATCTTTACTATTCCACTCCAAATCAAAGGCAACCCTGTTTTTTAAGAAATCAATATTATGCCCGTCAATGTATCCTTCGATGGTTTCAACCTCATAAGGAGATGACGCAAATTTTCCTCGCCTTTGAACAGTCTGCCTTGGATACTTCTTGACTATCAAATCTCCGCTAATCCGAATCTCTCTCCAACCATATGGATACAAGGTATCATCAAATTTTTTGGGTATAGGCGATTCATTTCCACCTTCCTTTTTGATATCGGCTAACGTGAGATGCAATTTACGCAAACTATCTTGTAATTCATTCCATTCTGCTGGAAAAGCTTCATGAAGTATTTCCAATGCGTGCCCATAGTTATAAAACTCAAATTTGTTCCGAATATCTTTCGCGATATATCTTTCAAACTCCACTGTCTAGCCTCTTTTCTTATCCAAAAGCTCTCTGCATTTTGAACGCACAAATAAATAGTACTTCCAAAAAACCTACTAATAATATATCATGTACTCCAATTTGCTTCAAGGAAACAATAAATATCTTAAACTATTAATTTCCTAATTTGAATCCATCTCACATTTTTATACTGACATCAAAAATAATTCCTACGGCGCTCCCGCATTCCACACCGCCAGATCGGGAATCCATACCTCGGCATTTACAGGCGGCATGGAAGCATCCGCTGCCATATCATCACCGCTGTTCTGCGTCAGTCCGTTAAAATTAGCATCCATCATCGGGATCATGACACTGCCTCCATCCGCAAAGGTGTACTCAACCACCGACTGGCCTTTGGAATTATAAGACACTTCGCATCTGCCGCCACTCAAATTGAATATCCATTCCGCCGCGGTATCGGGATTTCGATACACGACATTGCGGTCGCTTTCCCCGTTTTCCCTGTCATACTCTGTCTGGACATTGATCGCCTCCACAAATCCATCCTCCACATAGTCGATAAACCGGTACTCCCCATCAATCCGATAGGCTTGCTCATACTCTTCCAAGGAAGAAATACGATCCAGATACATGAGTGAGCCGTCAGTCACCCGATACCCCTCATCCGTCATGGTAAAAAAGATCTCTTCCTTCCAGACGCTTACATGCGGATCGGATGTCCATGCGTAATACCAGATGTCCGCTTTCCTATCGTCTGACACATGACCTGCCCTTTCCGCACTCGTTATGAGGAACTGCGACGCATACGGCCACGGGCTGGAATAGCCGAACAGATACCCGTCGTCTATTTTCTCCAACATGGGAAGGGATTCAAACGCAATATCTTCATTTATATAGAAACTTACCAGCAAATTTCCGTCTCTACTACACCATGCATTCACATAGTCTGTAACAAACTGAAATGCTTCGCCGGAAGAAACCGCTTCGCCACCTTCCCCGATGCGCCCGTTATCGCGCTTCACGGGATTTACTGAAAGCCCCAGCACAATAACCACCGATAAAACAGTGATCAAAATCACCGTTGCAAACGCCCTCTTACGGTAAGCCAGAATATTACGGATGCGTTCTTTTGTTCCACCCTCTCCAAAAGCAGTCGGACATCCGCCAATTTTACTTTTATCACAGGAAAGCGCTAACAGGGCACGCGAATAGTCCTGCTTCACCTCCATGCCAAACTTACGCAAGACCGCCTCATCGCAGGACATTTCCATATCTCGCTCCATCAGCGTGAAGAAAAGCCATGCGAGCGGATTAAACCAATGAATGCACCTTGCCAGCCATGCGAGAATTTTGACCAGATAATCTTTTCTGGCAATGTGTACGCGCTCATGTTCCAGAACATATCTCCGCTCTCCGGACGCAAGCTCCGGCGGCAGATAGATGCACGGGCGCATGACTCCGAACACAAAGGGCGAAGCGATTCCTTCCGCCTCGTAAATATTGCTTTCCATGTGAACGGACTTTTTCAAAAAATGTTTTAAACGGTACACCGTCCATATTCCATAACCGATCAGTAAAACCACGCCTGCAAACCAAATCCATGCGCCAGCCGTCAGTATCCGTGTGCGAAGTGTCATCCCATCATCCGTTTCCGTGACTGTCAGCATTTCCACCGTTTCGCTCGGCGTATCCATATTCTGCGCCAGTGTGCCAGCCATGTCCACATTCACATCATTGCCTGCCGCATGATACTGTGTAAAATCTGCTTGCGATACCACATTTGTGTCTATTCGCACCACACTAAAACTGCTTGCCATGGAAACAGGACACAGCATCCGGAACAACACCACGCTCCACAGCCGGTATGAGAAAATTTTCGACTGTTTTTTTAAGAAAAGACGCAGTATGAGTATTGCCACGATACAGTAACTTGCTGTGATGCTCATATTCAATATTGAAGTAAAAATTGTTATCATATTCATAATTCGTATTTCCTTGTGTAATCTTTGACCTTATTGTTAACGACATTAAAAATTGCCATTTCGATCCTGCAAAAGCATGCGTATATGGATTTTGCAAGAGACAGAAAGTGCAGTTATTATGTCATTTACTATAACTATGAGAAACGCGTGCATTTTACATTCTTTCAAGGATAATTGAGAGCTACATATGTCTCGCATCGTTTTTGTATATCTTCATCTCATGGTAAACTCGTCAATCATCTTCTTAATCTCGTCTGCCTGCTCCTTGGTCAGCTTTTTTCCGCCCATAAAAGCGGTCAGAAATCTCGGAATGGAACCCCCGAAGGAATCCTCCACGAATTTCCGACTCTTATAGCTGTAAAATTCCTCTTTGGAGATAAGTGATGTTACTTCCGCTTTCTCATTCTGAAAAATCCCCCGGTCGCACAGTTTTTTTAAAACGGTGTATGTGGTAGATTTTTTCCAGTGAAATTCTTTTTCACATAATCGGACGAGTTCCGGTGAGGAGATCGGTTCGCTCTGCCAGATTAGTTCCGCAAACTGAGCTTCCGTTTTAGCAAGGCGGTATTCCGGCTGGTTTTCTTTCATGGTTTGTGCTGCTCCTTTCGTATATGGGCGATTCGTAATCCATGCGTGTGATCCGTTATTCTTGGTGTGTGATTTTCGTCTATGCTTTCGGTCTATTAATAATAGACTATCTATTATTAGTCTACTCTTGATAGACTGGATTGTCAAGCAGATATTGCTTTTCGGTAAATTTCCTATAGCGATTCAGGTGTCAAAAGCCCCTTCGATAAACTTTGGCTGGCAGATTGCACAAAAAGTTCGCGCAGTTGTCCTGTGAAGGAGATTGAGATTTTCTTAGTATTCCGTCCGTGAGATAGCAATTTCGGGACATG
>JAMPGN010000157.1 GCA_023663915.1 Eubacterium sp.
TGTCATTTACGCCCAGATGATCGCCTTCCTGATCCTGCTTGCGCAGACCGTGAGGCCCATCCGATACCATGCTTGCCGGAATCCCCAGACGCTCCACCGCCTCCGTGTGCCAAAAATCCGCACCGGAACACATGGCTGCTTTTTCCTCCAGTGTCATTTTTGATACGATCTCTTTGATCTGATCTGCCGTCATGTTGTAACCCTCCTCCATTGTAATCATTATTGCTTGGATAATCGTTCTTAAACCACCGCTTCCACAATTAATTTCCCACCTACCCGAATTGACTTTACTCCCGCTTCCTTCTTTTTGTTAAAATTAAAACTCAGCATATATCCCTTATCCTTGTGGAAATAATCAAGGTATTCCGCAAGCTGTTCTTCTCCTCTTTCGTGATATTCATTGCCACGCCATATCTTTAATTCCACAACAAACTGTTCTCCCAGATAATCTACGATCACATCTGTCCGCCTCGCATCTCTGGTCTGAGCTTCAATATAAAGAGCCTGATTCCCCCTGCGCTACGTCATAGATCGCATTGGTAAGCTCCTCTTCCGAGAGAAAATAACTGTATAAACGCGTTTCAAAAATACGATTTGCCACCTGCACGCTGCTTTCTCTGTTGACAATATACCCAAACATGGCAGCCAATTCGATCACCGGATTAATAGGCAAAAACAGCCTCCGAAACGTTTTTCACATCCATCCCCGTGTGCTGATCCGCTTCGTATTCTCCTAACATGGCTGCAATCTGTTCCACCGAAAAGTTCATATCTATCGTAAAATCAGCCGCAATATTCCAGGGGCTGTTGTATTGGTGTTCCACATCCGGTCGAATCTTTAATTTCAGATTTTTAACATCATACACCACCGCAAGAACCACGGATTGAAAAATAGGCTGATTCTCCCGATTCAGATAATATGCTCTAAGCTGCGCCAAAAAATCTGCCAACGGCTGCCATATTCCCTTTCTTTCTACTTGCTCCGTTCCGGCTGCCGCGGTCAAAAACTGTTTCGCAAAAGCCCGCACGAAAGTCTGTGTATCAACATAATCCTCCGTACCGATCCCCTGAAAATCCAAAGAAATGACGATATCATCATTTTGCAAATATTCCGCCAGTGTCCTAAGGGTCGTTGTCTTTCCGTACTGTCTGCCACGATTGATGATAAAATATTTCCCTCTATCTATATACAGCCGCTTCGGCAGGGGTTCAACCTGCTTCGCGACAGCTTTCCGTTACTCCGTTAATTCCCGGAATGTTTCCTCCGCCTCCCGTTCTGAAAGACCAAACTCCCTGCTTAAAGATAGCCGGATCTCTTCTGCGGAATGTTCATGACCCATCATTTTAATGATATGGCGCGATATCTCGGCTTCACGCCGACTTCTTCGGCGTTCCGCCTGTATTTCTCTTTCGAACTCTGCCTGCATTTCCCTTTCATGCTCCGCACGCATCTTTTCTATCTCTTCCCGATAACTCGTAACACCCTCAAATAACATTCCCATCTTACGCTCCTTTATCTTTGCTACCGCTTTCTCGGTCTCCTCCTCCGGTATCTCCATATGATAGAACAGCGCACGCGCCACTTTCGCCATGATATCCAGCAGATAGGTCGGCGTATCTTTCAGTATCCCGTCTACTTTCTCCTGCGGGAGATCCGTAAACCTCTCTACGTCCTCCGGACTCCTGATCTTGTTCACCAGCATGGCAAGCGATATCTCGTCGCCCTTCTCCAGGAGTTCTTCATTGCTGTAATCGTGCAGCCTGACTACCTGATATGTAAAATGCGGAAGATAGTTCCCCAACAGTTCCTTGCAGAGTATCCGCTCCGAAATGTCCAGAGGCGCCGTCCATCTCTCCGTCCCCTCATAATAGACGACCGGGAGGATCGGCGGATATCTGAAATCTTTCCGGACACTGATCCCCGGATGCACTTTTTCCATCTCTTTCTCATAATCGTCCCAGATGCAGTACATATATCGGAATATCTGCATACACACATTATACTCCACTCTTGCCTTATGTTCAACAAGAGAAACTACATAAAGTGGCAGTCCGAGCGGATTTTCGTCTCCTTTCGCCGACATATACCTTGCGATATTGACTTTCTTTACGATATCGCTGTCCCTCTGCGTACTGTAGAGCAGGACATACCGTTCCGATACATCTTCGATATCCTCCGGCACCACGTTCCGCAGGATCTCCAGATCTGCATAATCCCGCAGGAACTGGGCGCAGAGGATGTTGTCCCCGAAGATCAGTTTGCCGCCGCTGTCATGCAGATGCGGGTTGTTGATAACTGCCTGTCTTTCTTTCTCCATAAAATCTCCTTTTCTCATAGTATGCAGAAAAGGAGAGAACATCGAGACCTCATTTATACTGTCCTGCCTTTTCTGCGGTCAAATGGGTGATCACGGGGCGAAACGCTCCGTTCCTTTCCCGGGGAATCCGGGTATCAGATACCGTATGAATGAATACGGTATGAAATATGGCTTTACTATAGCATCTCTCGACAAAAAAAGCAAGAGGTTCTATCAGATGGAATCTGTTCGTGGCTTTAAATAATTATAAACAATATTCACAAAAATTTCCGACACCTCTCTTGCCAGACTTGGCATTGGATAAACTCCTCTTCACAGCATATCCATCATATCCGTCATACGGTTAAAAAACGGATCCTCCACCTTTAAATTCAGGAAATCTTCGTCTGCGATCTCTATCCCATGAATCAATGTCAGGAAGATTTCATCCAGCCCCTTATTGATTTTTCTTGCGGATATGGGACACAGTTTCAGATATTCTCTGAAATACTCCCGTATCCCTTCCTGCGCCTCCTGGAAACACCGAATATCACTGTTCTGCCGCGTTTCCGCCGCATACACGGGATTTCCCTCTTCATCAAACTCCTTGACCGAAGGCATAGGCGCCGTCAGCATTGTCTCCAAAATATAGTAATCCTTGAAAATCACACTGCTGTTCATCTCTTCCTCATCATAAAAAGAGAGGATATCCAAATTCTTTCCTTTCATCTGCTCCTTTTCCAGACGCAGAAAATAGATCCCTTTTAAATGCTGTTTTAACAACCTTCCCACATATATCTGCGTAGTGCCTTTCGCCACAAAGTCAAAAAAAGCGGTATCGCCCTCTTTCAGATCCAGCCGCTCCATATAAGTACGATAATTCTTTCTGTTGACAGCCGCCCGCTCTAATATCTCTTTTTTATAATCCATCAGTTCTGCCTGTCCGTTTTCCCGCCGCTCTGCTTCCTCCACCCGGATGCCAAACCGCTCTGCCAGCTGCTCATACAGACTTCCGCTGAATTTCATATCCCCCACATACCGAATATCTTCTTCATTCTCCATCCCGGCGCGGATCGCCGCCATTCGGGACGTCAGAAAATAAACAGAAGCGATCCGATTGTTAAGTTCATCATACAATTGTTTGATCAGATACCCGTCTCTGGCACAAAAAAGGATATTTTTTAGTTGAAATTTCTCCTCCTGCTCCCGAAACCACAGAACAAAATCACAGATCATGGGCGCAAAAAAGACATACCCGATATCATATGCCGTAGGAACGCTGATCCGCCGCTCTTCCCTTTCAAACTGAAACGGGCTGTTAAAAACATTGGTCACAAACATACCTGTCTTGATCCTGTCTGACAAATCTTCTGTATGATTCCACAGCCCCATATATCCCACTTTTTCCATGAGATCCATTCCACTGTAAAGGCGGAAAGCACGAATATTATTTTTTTCCGCACTTTCGATATCTGCCGTCACATCATCCCCGATGTGCATATATGATTCCGCATCCGTCGTCTCTATAAATTTACGAAAGAGCTCTTGCGTTTTTCCTGTACCATATTCACAGGAAACAAAGACATCCGCATAATGCGTGATCCCGCACTTCTTCAAAATACCTTTGATCTGCTCTTCACTGTAATAAGAATCAGACACGATACAAACTCTCTTTCCCCGTGCCTCCAGATCGGCAAACAGCCTGCACACCTCCCGGCGCGGAACCACCAGCCCACAATCAATCTCCCACTCCAGTACCGCCATTTGTTCCGGCTCGATCTCTGCTATCCGATAAGCCTGCTTCATATGGGAATAAATCTCCGATAACCTCGGCGCACGGTCTCTGGACAGTTCTTTCTCACTCGCCATCCGTCTCGCCGGAAAATCCTCTATCATGATTCCATGCTGCCGCAGCCTGTCATCCACCAGCTCAAACACATCGGAAGAAAGCAAGACCTGTCTCATGATCAACGTATCAAAGAGATCGAAACTGATCACATCATATAATAGGGCTTCCTGCATCAGCTGTCTTCTCGTATAACCGGGCACTTCCTGAAAGTCATATGTAACCCGCTGCACGTTACAGAGGTCATTCCCTCTCGTATCAAACAAGGCAATCTGATTTTCCCTGCATATCATGCCGATCCGTCTGGCAATTGCCCTGCATGAGCCTGGTCTCGCTGCCACGAGGATCAGCTTGACTGATTCCGCGACAGCCTGCTCCAAAGATATAATCGGTTTTCCGTACAGGGTCCCGGCATTTTGATAACTATCCAGCAGACCGACCACTTCCATCTTTTCTCCTATTTCTCCAAGAGTCCTCTCTGTCTCCGCACCCAGACCATAGATTGCCGTCTTACTGTTTTTATGTTCTTTTATGACTGTTGACAACACGGACATCCCAATTCCCTCTTCCCTATTTCAATCCAACTGCGCACCTGTTTTCCAAAAACGCGAAGCGTCCAGCGCCCGTTAAATCCCCTGTATCAGATCAAGAAGCTTCTCCTCAAACACCTCGACAGAAAAAAATTTCTCATAGATGCGGCGTGCGCACTTGCCCATCACAGATATTCGATCACGATTCTCAATACACCAATGGATCCGCTCTGCCAGCCCGTCCACATCCTCACTCGAAAAAAGAAGCCCGTCTATTTCATCCTCAATGTACTGTGCTGTTCCCACTGCATCAGAGAGCAGACAGGGCACATAATGCATCATAGCCTCCGCCGCTACGGTAGGCATAGAGTCCTGTCTGGAAGGAACTACCAGCACATCCGCCGCCCCCAGAATCCTATCTATTTGTTCTCTGCCCACCGTTCCCATAAAAATAACATTATTCAACTCGGAAAATTCCTGTTTTAACTGCTGCGCCATCCAGGTTGAATCCTGCCCCACAAGATAAAATTCCGCCTGCTCTCTTTCATCTTCCGAAAGTTTTCGAATCGCACGAAGCAGAATATCCTGTCCCTTATGCTCCGTAACATAACCAATCGTTACAAACACCATCTTTTCCGCTGCTGTATGTTTCCGACCATCCCTGCACAAATCCGCCACTCCGTACAGCAGTTGTCCCACTTCCAGATCAGGCAGATATGTCTGAATCGCTTCTCGGGGAATCGGTCCAACCGAAACTATCTGCAAATTTCTCCGGTCAATTCTGCGAAGTAATTCTTTGTCCACCCCGTCATAATAAAATACTGCATCGTGCAGCCACCATATGACAGGAATGTCAGTATCTCTCTCAGACAAAAAAACATGAAAGTTTACTGTATTACATATCACTAAGGAAAATTCCTGTGTCCAGCCGCAATCCTGCATCGTTCCGATCTGTAGATTTTCATCCACCACCACCGGAATGCCCGCCTCTTCTATCCTACTGTGGAGAGGACCTTCCAACATGGAAGCATAGATGACAGATCGCCCATACTTTTTCATGATTTTCGCCGCCTGAAAAAGTGCGATCGCAGGACCGCCAAGTGTCATATCCTGAGATAACAGCAATATCTTTTTCCCCGCATGCTCCATCGCGATAGGCGGATCATACGCCTGTATCCGAAAAAGCCTGTGCAAATCGTAAAAATGGTAAATTTTTGTTTCTTCAACACCCAGTTCAAGCAACTGCCGCTTCATGGCTGCATAATAGAAGCTCAAAATCACAATCACATCATAGGGTAATTGCACTCCCTCTTCCGGAGACAAAACCTTAATGCCATCAATAGAGGTATTCTGCTTTTCCGGATCATTATCCAACAAGACTGCAACCTTTTCATTCACAAACCACTTTCGGTATCTGTTATAATAATCTCCCGTTCCAAAAAGAAGAAATATCATAAAAACCTCCCTGCCTAATTGATGATCGCAATCTCTGTCATGCCCTCCCGTAACAACATATCCACAATTTCCACCAAAGCCAGATTATTTGCCGGTACGACCACGCCCCCGCATTCTTTGTACTTTTCCTTTAACTGTGTCGGACCGTTAATCCTATAACCTTCCATCGCTTGTCCCTGCTTTTTCTCATCGGAATCGTAGACGGAAAGACTCTTGATCTGATAACCCGTCAGTTCCTCTGCCGCTCTTTTCCCCAGATTTCCGGCTCCGTATACCATGACATCCTTTCCGGAAAAAATTTCTTTTCTTTTTTCCGGTCTCACATAATATTTTTTATAATAATCATTCTTAGCAGATTTCACATTCAGAATCGGAATCTTTAAAGGCGAGTCATCCGGAAGAGCCCACATCCTGCCGTTGATCCTGCTGTCCACGATCCGTTCCTGTAGCAGATCATGTATGCTTCCCTCAAAAAAGAAATCAACCACGCCACTGAGTCCGACCAAGACATCGTACTCCCGCTTAAATGTCTCGTTCACCTGTGCGTCTCCATGATTTTTGATAAAACTCTTCGGAATGTAGACATATACCGCACCCTCTTTCAAAGTCTGTAAATTCATATACATTTGAATAAAAATCGTATTCATTTTGTCAGAAAACATATCCCCATGCCTGACCCAGTCTGCTCTGCGAAACACTACGTTAGACAAGAAGCAAAACAACGCATTGCCATCTCTTGCTCTTGTCAACAATTCCATGTACTCTTTCGGGTTTTCTGTATGAAAATACAAAACTTCATTTTTCTCATTTTTCATCGGATTTATGGTTAATAATACATTCCCGTTCTCATCGTAAATATGAAAGGGACACACAAGAATATCGACAGTGGCATCTGCAAGATAATGCAGAATCGTCCTGATCGCTTTTTCCTCCGGCTCATCATCATTTCCGACGATCCAGCAGTATTCCCCCTCAGAGATCCTGACGCTCTGCAAAAAGTTGTAGTCCATTCCTCTGTTTTTGTCATTGATCTGATATGTAATCCGCAGGTCTGGATATAAATGTCTGACCGCCGCAACCACTTCATGCGGACTCTCCGGCGATCTGTCGTCGCTGATACAGATCTCCACCTGTTCATTCAGCTTTTCTTCCATAATCTGATCTGCGAGCCCAAGAAGCAGCCTGTATAATTTTTCCGGTCTGTTATAATTCGGAATGCAAACTGAAAGTTTCACCTTATTTTCCTTTCTCCCCATAGCAGAGCCCGTCTAAAGCCAACAACTTCCAGATGCTCCAATTCCCACGCCCCCTGACATACCACATATCCCGGCGAATTTGTCACTGTATAGGTGCCTATCGCCTCCATCCACGCATGAATATCACTTTCATCATTTTCATTATGATATGTACACACAGCCAGCTTCGGTACACATCTCTCTACTAACTGTTCTGCGCCATACAATGCCTTGCGCTCCGCTCCTTCAATATCCATCTTGATAAAGTCAATCTTTTGCTCCCCAAATAGCACATCCAGCGTCAGATTTCCATCCCGATCCGTGTCCGATACATAACCTTGTATGATCGTTACCTTGTCCCGCTCATTACCGAAAGTAGCTTTCAACGCCTCACACCACTCAGCGTCCGCCTCTATCAAGTAAATATGTTCCACATCATCGATCACTTGAAGCGCAAAAATTCCCTCCGCAGCGCCGATATCAATTCCCACATCCCCTTTTTCGACAGAAAAATGCTTCGAAATATAACGATGAGGCGATCGTTCGTCCTGTTCCATACACGCATATTGAAAATAGAGCCCCGCTTTCTGCGGTGTATCGTATCTTCGTGCAAGATACATTCTGCGCCCAAAACACACGCCATAATATAGTCCGCGTTCTTCATCGTAGCAGACAGCCGCATCCTGCTCCATATATTCATCATAAAAGGGATAACAGTACATCCTGACGCCATTGTCAGAAACATAATCCATCACCTGCTGTAGTTCTTCTGATCCGCATTTTCTCTGTCCTGCCAATTCTTCTCTATAACGCTCGAAAAATGCTTTTTCCAAAAAAGGAACGGGATATTCCACATAGCGAACCCGGGAGGACGGTATCTGCATCTGTTCCACAAGCTGCTTCCTGATTTCCCTATAATATATGGATGAAATCCATACCTCGTCATATTCACAACCTCTGATCTGATCCGGAGAAATAACCTTAACACCTGCATAATCTGCAAAATCCGAACGATTGTCCGCGATTGCGGTCACTTCAAAAAAAGTATCATATTTCTCATAAGCATCCATGATGCTTTTTCCGTTATTCCCAATCCCAAATAAAATGATTTTTTTCTTGTCCATTTTCCCTAAATCAGCTTTTTCGCCGTCTCTCTCCAAAATGACTTTACTTTTCTCTGTCTCAAAAACTCTTCCCCGCACCAGCCCGCATTGTAGTGATGGATTCCCACTGTATCTCCTGACTGTACATAATTGTCAAACAAAAAATCATCCACCGGCGTATGGTATCTTCTCGGCAGGATCAACATATCATCCACCAGCTGCATACTGCCGTCCAGACGAATCCCTCTGCTTTTGAAAGTATCCCTGATGTAGACCGGCTGTACAAACTCCCACACCATCGGCGTTCCATTCCGATCGCAAAAATCTCTGTCTCTGTACAGTTCCAGAAGCTGCCCGACAAACGGATTCTCCTTTACACTGCCAAATCCGGATCCCAGATCAATATCATGCTGTGTCCCGAAGTTAAAAAAAGCGTCAAATTTCAACCACGCATCCGGTCGTTTCAGCAGTTCCACATCCATATCCAGATAGATGCCCCCGTATCTGTAGATCACATCAAGCCTCGCATAATCCGACACAAACGCCCACTTTCTCTTTTCGTATGCCTGCTTCATGAAAAGCGTTCTTTGACAGTCATAGTTTTCTGCATTCCACTCGATGATCTCATAGTCCGGGCACACCCGTTTCCAGGAATCAATACATCGCCGATAATCCTCCGGCTTATCCTCTCCGCTGAACCAAAAGCAATGTATCTTCCTGTCAATCTGTTCCGGCTTATCTTTCGACATCTGTATTTTCTTTAAGACATCCTCATCATCTTTTCCGTCCGATACCGCCCAGATCAGCGGCAGGATAAAACATTCCACACTGTCCGGCAGATTTTGTGCGCACAGCGCCTGATACATACTGTCAAGCTGCTTTGTACTGCACAACAGCACCACGGCGCTTTCCACAGTGCGCAGATATTCCACACCGTGCACCGGGCAGTGCCTGCCGGACACCATGATCTCCTGCCCGGCTTTTCCGTTATCGAGATAGCCGACGACCGATGGATGAATCAGACGATAGGTATCTCGCGCCGCGAGCTGACGGTATACTTCTCCCAAGCCGTATATATATACCTGCTTGTCCTGAATATGCTGTATGAATTTTTCGATGGATGCATTATGTATCCTCATTAATATCTTTTTATCCTTTTGATTCTCTATTTCATTAATAAAATGTTGCAGAATGGCATATTAATCTCTTTTGTCAACTTGAATAATTCCATTATACTCCTAACCTCTTTTCGTCCATTCACATACTGTTCATAACATATAAATTTCGCATAGATATCTTGAAGCATTTCTATAAACTTTTCACATTTTCCCTCTTTTTGTAACACATCAATATTAAACTCGATAAAAAGACTTGCTTGTGAATCTGTCAACGTTCTTTGCGCGCCCTCCAACAATTCCAATTCATGGCACTGTACATCTGCCCATATATAACCAATATCCTTCGCTAATAGGTGATTTAAACTCATATAGCTATCCAATGTCATAAAATCGCAACTTTCAATTTCCTCCTCAGTATCAGAAACCATAGATGAACCATGCGCCCCTTTAATAAGATACATTTTCTTCTGACCGTTCACGTTTGACATCCCTATGTTTTCTACCTTTATGTCTTCACAATCGTTTAAAATACAGTTCATTTTTAAGTATTTATAGTTTACCTTTAACGGCTCAAAAGCAATATAATTTAAGGAATCACATATACGCTTTCTAAAATAAATGGATGTTGTACCCACATTTGCACCTATATCCAGGAAATACCCTTTTTCGATTCGGGGTGCCATCTCATATAAAAAAATCATTTCATCCTTACTATATATTTTCCCGTATCCCAGCATCTCATTTGGAATCAGATTATCCTCGCTGTCAAAAAGGAAGTTTACATTTTCTAATTGTAAA